>NZ_JBFTRT010000122.1:0-14691 GCF_056399685.1 Pedobacter sp. 01N416 | reverse complement strand
GTGGTATACTGGCCAACAGGTAATGATATACCATAGCCACCATAACTGGCATTCTGATGAAATTTAGCAGAACCATTTGCACCGATTTGCGGCACACCATTTAAAAATGAAAATGAATAGGTTTTGCTCACATTAGCACCATTTTTCAATAGCAATTTCACCCTGATGTTGTAAGCTTCGTTGTTTTTATAATAAAGCTCGCTAAAAGGAATAGTTGCCGAAATTGTATTTCCAGTACCTGGGTTCGATCTCCATGCCACGGCATTATAATCAGCATCGCTACTACCCAAATCTGGGTCCATGTAAATTAGAATATCATTTACCTCTTTATTACTTGTAAATGAACCTGTAACATTGAAAGCCTGTGTTGTTGCATTGTAGGCAAACTGCGCATCAATCGTGGTGGTGGCTGCTTCGTAAGGTATTTCTGTAGGCAAAGGATTCTGGAACACTTCGTTACGGTTTAAAATGGCAGCATCAACCTCGGTTAAGAATGTTGGCTGACCTTTACTGAAAGTTACATTTCCTGATCCCATTAAAGAAGTACCTAAAGTTGGTTGTTCTGAAGCATATTTGGCATGATCGTGCGGTAAATTTAAGCCATGTCCCAGCTCGTGCAGCATGCCGCCAAGTAAATTTGATGTTGCATTAGGGATTTTATCAACCGCCATGTTCGAATTGTCAGTAGCGAAGCAATTTTTACCATAACCGTAAAAAGGCTGATCAAAACTACCATCGGTACGCTGGGGCAATAAGATCAGCGTATGGCTTGAATTTGAAAACTCTGAAGCGTGTGTGGCTTTGTAGGCCGCAATTTCGTTCAGGATTTTAGTTGCAGAAATACTGGCATCGTAAGGATAGGCAGATTGTGCAAACTGAGCTGGTATTTCGATAAAACGCACCAATCCGGTTGAATCGATTTTGGGCAATCCCATGTATTTATCATAGCCATACCTTAACATTTCGGTATGGAACCAGCCCTGAAAATGAACCAATAAAGAGGTTAAGCGGGTTTTGTAATCAGAAAGCGCCGGGTTATCGGTAGGCACAAACATTACAATATTCAGGTTTTTGGTGTTGGTTACAAAACTAGGCGGTGTGGTTTCAGAGTTTAGTGCCAATGTAGTTGGTTTTGTGCCAAGTGTTTCTGGTTCTGAAACAGGTGCTTTTTTACAGGCAGTCATTAAAAGACCGCTTGAAATCATCAAAAGCAGTGCAAAGCAAAGTTGTTTTTTGTTTTTCATTGTTTAATGGTTAAAGGTTTATGGTTAATTGATTGTTATTGGTTTATTAGTTCACTTGTCATTAGTTCATTAGTAGATGCTCCATTACCCAATCCGTCATTGCGGGGCCAGATAAGCTGGAGCCTAAGCAATCTTTATTGGTTAATTAACTTCAAACTATTCCTTTCGACTCCGAGGGCTTTTATCAGTAATTGACGCTGAACTRCCAACTCACGACTCAAAAAGTAACTTTCAATACACGCCCCATATCCCCACTACTTTTTTGTAATCCTTCGGGTACCGAAATCCTCAGTCCTTTATGATCCTGTTTCCACTCGAGTTTTTCATTTGTTTCTTCTAACAATACCTCTTTCACTAAAAACTGATCATTAGCAAGTGAAATAATGATCAGTTCGCCATATTCGCTTTCATTTAAAAAAACCTGTAGTTCATCATCCTTCCCCGAATAAAACATAATGGGCTCAAGTGTTCTGATATCAATTGAGGTTTTGAGTTTAGCTAAAACCGGGCTTTCTTGTTGATCGGTAGGCATAGTGGATATTTAAGATGATCGTATTGATATCGTAATGGTGTATAAAAGGTTTAAGGTTTTTACCCGACCATGATGTTGCCTACCTTATTTTGGCAGGCAACTGGTCTGGGACTAACTCAACTAAAAAAATTGTTTAAGCTGATTATTACCAACCTGGGTTTTGCATTAACGTTGCCGATTTATCAATCTCTGTTTGAGGAATTGGTGCGAGATAAGCTCGTTGTTGCCAATTAACCGATAATGCCAGCTTTGTTCTATCGTAAGTAAAAGTTCCATTGGCTTCCTTTGAGATGTATGTCTGCATAATATTCTTGCTTTCGGTTAGCTCTGCTGTTCTCCACCTGCGGGTATCGTACCAGAAATGCCCCTCTGAGAAAAACTCGGCAACAGATTCTTTTTGTAACAATATTCTAAATGCAGCTTGCGATATGCCTGCAACGATGCCATAACGGTTATCAGTTCCCGCGGTAATCCCTGCACGTTTTCTGATTTTGACAAGCCATGAAACAGCCTGTTCTGTTTGACCCAATTCGTTTAATGCCTCTGCATAGCCCATATATATTTCTGCCAGGCGGATCACCGGCAAACATCTTTCAATACTGGCGGATGTACCGGTAGAATCGTTAGCCATTTTCCTCGAATAGTATCCCGTTTTGGTATAATAAGCTTGTATCCCATCAGCAGCCAGTGCATTTGTGGYCTTGTTAAAATAGATATCAACCGGAACCAATGTAGTACCCGAACCACTTTTCCATAAAGGCGCTTGGTTGTAAATGATAGAGAAATAAAAACGTGGATCGCGGTTTATATAAGGATTATTGGAATTGTAGCCCGAAGCAGGATCATCAATTGCCTTCCCCTCTTTAGTTCCAAAATTTTCTACCGCAGATTCGGTCGGGTTACAAAAGGTATAAGTAGTAGATTGTCTGCTTCTTGGAAAACGATAAGATTCAAAATTTGTTCCGCCCAAAAAGCTCACTGCTCCCGAAGAAACCACGAAAGGTGTAATTACTTCGGTATTTTTTCTGCCTTTGATAAACATTTTCCAAAAACCATGGCCAGGACGGGTTACATTATCTTCTACCAATGCGTAATCAGGCAGATCAACCACTGCTTTTAATGCATCAGCTGCTTTCTGCCAAAGTGTTGCATTATAAGTTGCCGAATAGGTAATATAAGGCAATAAGGAAGCATCTGTACTATGCGATTTACCATTAAAAAGCGGACTCGCTGCTGTAAGTAAAATCCTTGCCTTAAGGGCCAATGCAGCACCTCTCGTAGCATGTCCGTATTCTGCGGCTTCCTGCGCCAATGCATTGGGCAAACCTTTTGCTGCTTCATCAAGTTCGGCAACAGCATAATCAACACATTCTTTGTAGGTATTGCGTTTGGATATTAAAATTTCATCTGCATTGAGTGGAACATCGGGCATTAACTGTACACCGCCATAAAAGCGGATCAAACCGATATAAAAGAATGCCCTAAGGTAACGCGCTTCAGCAATCAACCTATTCTTACGAACAGCTGAAATCGGCGTTTTACCTATACTCTGCAAAAACAGCGATGCTTGTCTGATTTTTTTATAATAAGTTGTCCAGTAATTGTTCAGTGAGTAATTGCTAGCGGTATAGGTACCCTGAATTACCCCTGTTTGTGGTGTACTATAGTAACTTAGTGCTAAACTTGTCTGTTCATCAAAACAGGCCCAATCGTTACCATTGGGACTGGTGATATAACCCGCCCGCTGCAAAACAATGTCTTGTCCGGTATAGGCATACATGTCATTTACAAAGCCGATGGTAAGCGCGCTATCTGCAAAAACCTTATCCTCGGTTAAAGTTTCTGTTTTCCTATCCAAAAAACTAGATTTTTTACATGCAGCCAAACTAAAAAGTGCTACTGCAATGATATTGATGATATAAAATTTCTTTCTCATTTCTTTATCTTTTTTGAATTATAGCCCAAACTGGATCCCAAAATTGAATATGCTCTGTTGCGGGTATTCGTTTACATCGCCAAGGTTTGTGGTGCTGGCCGTTCCAGTTACCGATTCTGGATCTATAAACACAGGCAACGCCGTGTAAAGCAAGCCAAGGTTGTAACCATTGGCATATACTCTGATGTTGTTCATGTGGAGTTTTTTAGCAAACGAAGTGGGTAAACGGTAACCTATTTCTACGTTTTTCCAACGGATGTAATCACCGCGTTTTGTCCAGTAAGTAGAAAACACACCACTTTGCGAACCACTGCCTGCCAATACAGGGAATGTAGCTTCCTGACGGGTAACGGGTGTCCAACGGCCCAGGTTATAAGGAATAGATTGATTTTCGGGACGGCTATAACCGATTACACCACGGTTGATATTGATGAAATATTTAAATGAACTTTGGAATAAGGTACTGAAATCGAAGTTTTTGTAAGAGAAGCCAAAACTTAAACCCGCAATATACTCGGGCTGATTGGTTCCGATATAACCTAAATCGTATTGATCGATAATACCATCGCCATTTAAATCAACCAGTTTAACACCTCCGAGCGATAAATTGCTTAAAGGGGTGGCGGTGATCAATTTCGGACTGTTATATAAATCAGCCAGTGATTGGTAAAGCCCTGCATCCTGGTAAGCAAAGAGGGCACCAACAGGTTTTCCGGTTAAACCTAACCAAGGGTAGCGTACGGCACCTTCATCGCGGAAAATTACTTTGTTTTCTGAATGACTTATCTGCGCATTAACAAAATACGATAGTTTGTTAGAGAAAAGATTGTCTTTATAGGTTAACTCTACTTCATATCCTTTGTTATCAACAATGCCCAGGTTTACGAAAGGTAGCGAAGCACCAAATGCAGCAGCAACTGATGCACGCTGTGTTAAAATATCTTCGCGGCGTTTTTTGTAAAAATCAACATTCAAACCCAATCGGCCTTTAAACATCCTAAGCTCAAGCCCAATATTGGCATCACGTTGGGTTTCCCAGGTAATTTCGGTATTGGCCAAAGTGGGTTCAATTAAACCACCATAGGTTGTATTGCCTGTTTCGCCAAAAATATAGCCTTTACCACTTCCGCCAACATAGGTTTTCTCGTAAGAATATACAGATGATCCGATACCATCGTTACCCACCATACCATAAGATCCCCTGATTTTTAAATTATCAATAAAATTGATATTGTTTTTAAAAAAAGGTTCTTCACTGATGTTGTAGGCTACACTTACCGCTGGAAAAAACTGGTATTTTTTGCTCGACTGGAATTTATCCGATCCATTGTATGCACCTTTAAAATCGAGCAGGTATTTCTGTTTGTAGTTATAACTGAAAGATGTAACAATCCCCCTCACATTGTAGGGATCATAAGCAACAGCACTCGTTTCTTCAGTTTTTGTAGTTTGGTTAAGCAATACAAAAGCATTTATATTATGGTTGGCAAAACTTCTGTTGTATTTTAATGAGGCCTGTAAATTGGTTAAACGGTTCGATCCGGTATAACCTCCGCTCCTTGTTAACTTACCCAAACGGTAGAGGTTGTTTACAACTGGCAGGTAACTGCTGGTATTGGCATCATAGTAATAAGTAGGTATTTCAGAGGAGCTTCTTTTTAAAGAGCGATTGAAACTATAATCGCTGGCATACGATAACAATGCATTTGCGGTAAGTCCTTCTGTAATGAAATTCAATTTTTGATCTACCTGTGTTACAAACCCAAGGTTATTGGTGTAATCGCGACTATAACCCGACCATCTTAAATTGGCTATTGGGTTTATTTTTGTCGACCCGCTGGTAGAACCACCGTAAGTGCCGTTTGCATTGTAAGCGGGAAAGCCAAAAGCCGATAATTGCCCGTTCCATAAATATTGCAGGGTTGGTGCACCACCGTTCCCGGGCGAATCGTTTGGTGAATTGGTTACCCCGAATCTTCCTGATAAATCAAAACGGATATGCAAATTTTTATTGGGATCTAAATCTACATTTGAGCGGAAATTGTAACGGTCGAACTGATAATCGCCATTGTAACCTTCATCTTTGGTAAAATCTTTGTACATCCCACCCTGACTGAAATAACCAAGCGAAACAAAGTATTTCGTTTTTTGAGTACCACCGCTGATATCAAAGTTACTGCGGTTTTGTATGCTGTAATCTTTTGTCAGTTCATCCCACCAATCCACAAATGGATAATTGTAAGGGTCATCCTGCAGGCGGTAATGCTCGAGGTTATTCCCGCCAAAAAATTTAGGGTATTGGGTGGCCGGATCCATGTACTGCTCGGTGGTGTACTCGTTCAGCATTTTTAAGGTAGTATAACCGTCGTTGGTTTTAAAATTCACAGCCGATCGGGTTAAACCAGTTTCCTGTCTAAAGGTTAACTGTGGCTTGCCTGATTCTCCCCTGCGCGTACGCACCACCACAACACCATTGGCACCACGTACACCATAAACGGCTGTTGTAGAAGCATCTTTTAAGATGGTTAAACTTTCGATCTCATTCTGATCGAGCATATTGATCTGATCAGCAGTTACCTCAATATCATCCACAATAATTAAAGGCGTGGTTGTTCCCTGGTAGGTGCTGATCCCTCGGATCTGAAAAGCTGCACCATCTTTACCGGGCTGACCGCTTCTTTGCTGGGAGAAAAACCCTGGTAAACGGCCTGCCAATGAGTTTTGAATGCTCGCTGTAGGACTTTGTCTTATTTCTTTACCCGAAATAGAACTCACCGCCCCAGTATTGGTAATTTTTTTTGCTTTTTCACCGAAACCCAATACAACCACTTCTTCCAGTCCTTTGGCGTCTTCCTCGAGGGTAACATTTACACTGGTTCTGCTCTCTGTGCCGATTTCTTTGGTTAAATAACCTACTGATTTAATGATCAGTACGCCACTGGAACTTTTAAGGCGCAAGGTAAATTTACCATCCTGGTCGGAAGTGGTACCATTGGCCGTGGCTTCTTTTTCGTAAATGCTGGCACCGGGTATTGGGCCACGGTTATCGGAAATTACACCCGAAACCGTTTTTCCTACCTGCCCATACACGGTTTGTACCAAAAGGGCTGATAGTAATATAATATATGTTAAAAATCTTTTCATCATGTTGTTGATTAGCTACCAGTTTGGATTTTGAACCATGTTGCTGTTAGATGCCATTTCTTTAAATGGTATTGGGTAGAGGTACATTTTAGCAGACTCGAACCTGGTAGGTGCTGCCGTTACAATAGCATAACTTACCATGGTACCATTTAGCGTTCCCTTAATCCCATGTAATGTTCCGTTTAATACATTTTCGGCAATTTTCCAGCGGCGGATATCCCAGAAACGCTGTTCTTCGAAAGCCATTTCTACCCTACGCTCGTGGCGGATCCTATCACGCATCTGTTGTTGGGTTAAACCCGTTGGCAAAGCCGGCATATTTACCCTTGCCCTAATGGCGTTGATACTTTTATATACATCGGCATCTGGCCCTACAGCTTCATTTTGAGCCTCGGCAAAGTTGAGGAGGATTTCGGCATACCTGAAAATCGGAAAATTATGGTTCTGTGCAGTATAGGCACTTTCGCTGGTGGTACCCGTCATAAATTTACGCAGGTAGTAACCTGTTCTGGTTTCATCCGATACGGCATTACCATATCCTTTAGGCCTGTCTTTACCTCCATCGTAAGTTTGAACATTACGGTTAAGCCAAAATAAGCCATCAAATGAAACCGTTCCGGCCAATCGCGGATCGCGGTTATAGTATGGTGCGGCAAGCGTATAACCGGAGCTACTCTCCTGGATGGTTTTACCGGCAAAAGTTTCAAACTCATCAACCAGTTCCTGAGTGGGGTTAGTTAAGCCCTGTCCCTGCCGGGTATAGCCCACAGGTTCATTGTTCTGCTCTACATCGGTAGTGGTAGCCCTTAAATAAGGCAATATGATTTCGGCATTATACCTTGAAGAAAACACATTTAAAAATTTATTCACCCCTGCCACATAATTGCTTAAGGAAGTAGATGGGGCCAATGCACTCATATTCGTGGTGGTGTAATGGGCCGTTGCTGTTGAGGTTGATAAACCATAAACAAATTTGCCCGCTACAACACTATCCATCACTGCTTTGGCAGCCAATGCGGCGGCCGTCCACTTTGAGGCATCATTACCAGCATTATTTAAAGGGCTTGCTGCATACAATAGCAACCTCGATTTTAATGCCATGGCGGCACCGCGTGTAAAACGTCCGAAATAGATGGTGGTATAACCACTTGTTGCATTTGGACCCAACAGATCGGGCATAACAGCATCAAGTTCGCTATTGATGTAGTTTACACAGTCCTGATAGCTATTGCGCGGAAGGTTTATCTGATCGTTCAGCTCGAAAATTTTATTACCGATTAAGGGAACACCACCCCAGCGTTTAACCAGTTCGAAATAAAACATGGCCCTTAATGCCCGTGCCTCTGCTTTAAAGCGTTTTTTAAATCCTGTGGTTTTAATGGGCACCTGATCGATGTTCGCCAGAAAAATATTTACTTTTCTGATGCCCGCATAATTGGCATCCCAGGTATTATCGGGCAAAGCCACCTGGTTAAAGGCGCCATTTGAATAGAACTGCACCTGTGCGGAGGTTGAAGATGGAATGGCATCATCGGTACCGGCATCGAGCATGTTGGAAGATATCCGGTTAAAACCATTTGGCAGGCTCGAATAGGTGTTATTGAGGAAAGCTTCGGCATAAACGCCAAGTGAATCAGTTGGATCGAATACCAGGTCTTTATTGGCATTTTCTAAAGGTCCATCCTCAATCATTTTTTTACACCCGCTGGCAAATAATATGGCAAACAGGGTGTATATTAGGGTAATTTTATTAAAATTCTTCATCTTGGATACGCTTATAGTTTAAGTGATAAACCACCATTGATAATGCGGTAGTTGGCAAAGCCAGACAAACCTGTTTCGGGGTCGAAATAATCGAGTTTGCTCCAGGTTAAGAGGTTGTAACCGTTAACAAAAAACCGCAGCTTGCTGATTTTTGCTCTCGCCAATAATTTAACTGGCACGGTGTAACCTATTTCTACATTTTTAAGGCGGATATAATCGGCTCTTCTGTACCAAAAGCTCGAAGTTTGGGTATTGTAGGTGTCGTTACCGAGGGTTAAACGTGGCAGGGTTGCATTTACCGGGTTTTGCGGTGTCCAGCGGTTTTCAGTGGTATAATCGAGTACATAACCATAACCGTTGTTAAAGGCGAGCATTGATGATGGATTGTAGTAGATCTCCCTTGGTAACCTGCCTTCAACCAGAGCATTAAAATCAAAACCTTTATAGGCAAAACCAAAGTTTAAACCAAAAATGAAAAGCGGACGGGTATTAAGCGCTTTGGTGTCTAAAAAGTTAATTACGCCATCATTATTTAAGTCTTTGTATTTGATGTCGCCCGGACTTGGCGTGTAACCAGGGATATTTGCAGTTTTGTTGATATCCTCGCCTACCTGATAAAAACCGATAGCCTCGTAACCAAAAGTGGTACCAGGTTGGCCAGCACGGTACATCCACGGGTAAGGATAATTACCTTCCTGTAAACTGATCACCTTGTTTTTGGCGTAAGTAAAATTGCCTTTAACGAAGTAGGAAAAATCTTTCTTATGATCGGCAAACTGAACGCTTGCTTCTAGCCCATTGTACCTGGTGCTTCCGCCGTTAACGGTTGGGTAACTTTGCCCGATAATTCCCGAAGCATAACCATTTGCAGGGGTAATCAGCTCGTCGGTATATTTATTATTGTAATAATTAACCTCTACATTTAAACGGTTTTTTAAAAACTGTGCTTCAATTCCGGCATCAACTTTTAAAGCTTTCTCCCAGGTAATGTTGGGGTTTTTCAAAGCATTTTCTAAACTGCCCGAAACTGCAGTAGCTGTAGCGCCGAAGTTATAACCGGTTGATCCGATAGTATAATTCTGTAAGTAAGTATAATAATTTCCTGGATCAGCCCAGGCGGTTTCGCCTATACTTCCGCGTATTTTCAAAAAATTAACAACTTTACTGTTAAACCAATCTTCTTTAGAAAGCACCCATCCCAAACCTGCCGAGGGTAAAAAGCCCCATCTTTTGCCTGGTGCATAACGGTTGTATCCGCTGTAAACCATCGAAATTTCGGCAAGGTATTTTTGATCGAAATCGTAATTGGCACTAATGCCCGCATTCTGATAAATCTGATTTAGCTGGGTATAAGAATCAATCAGGTTGGTTAAGTTAAAAGTACCCAGCACGTTCAATGTGCTTTTGCCAAAGGTTTTATCGTAACCCAACAAACCGTTAACAAAAGTCTGCTTGTTCTGCGTGCCTAAGGTTGGTGCGCCACTGTTGGCAATAATGGTACCATCGCTGCCCACTTTTGTATAACTGGTACCCGTACTAGTGGTGACAGGATAATAAATAGCAAAAGTTTTATTACGAGAAATGGTTTGCAGGTAATAATTATTGATCGATAACAAACCTTTGGCCCACAATCCTTTTGTAATGTCATCTAGCTTAAATTTTAAACTTACATCGGCATTTAAAGAACGTTCGTTAAAACTGTTATAACCCGAAGCAATGGTACTGGCCAAAGATGCAAAAATGTTCAGCCCTAATTGGATGTTATCGTTAAAATCGATCTGGGCATTGGTCCTTAAGTTGTAGCGCTTATAGTAATTGGTGGTTTCGTAGCTATTATCGGGACCGGAAATAAAGTTTCCATCCTGACTGAAATGCTCTACAGAAGTATAATAGCGATAGTTTTTGCCGTTCCCTGCCGCATTGATGGTGTAACGTTGTTGTGCAGCGTTCTTTTTATAAATACTGTTGTACCAGTCGTTATTGGGCTGTAAAAAGGGATTATTGGTGCCGTTTTTATAAGCGGCGATTAAATCAGCCGGATAGGTTGGTGTGGCGCCTGGAAAAGTATTCTGTTGTGCTTCGTTGTATAGTTCGGCATAACTACCACCTGTAATAAAATTTGGTCTTTTAAACTGGTTCAGCACGCCGTACTGCGCCGAAAAGTTCAGTTCGAAGGGTTTTTCCAGCGATTTATCTTTGGTGGTGATGTAAACAATACCGCCCGATGATCTTAAACCATACATATTGGCCGAAACCGCATCTTTTAATACAGTTATGCTTTTGATATCGTCTAAATTGAAACTCGTAAACGAACGCACAACGCCATCTACCACAATTAGGGGCGATTGGCCGCGAAGTGTAAACGAAGAAACATCGAACAGTGGCCCTGTGCGGCCCGAACTTCTGTTACTGTATAAACCTGGGATTCTTCCAGCTATGGCATTGGTAAGGTCAGAAACCGGAGTGGTATTTACATCTTCGTTATAAATGGTGGTGGTACCGGCAACATTACGGAGTTTTGATATGGTTTTAAACCATTGGTCTACATGCCTATCCTGTAAAGGTAATTTTGCCATCACAGAATCTTTCACCAACGAGTCGCCTGTTTTTTGGGCGTAAAGCATGTTATTGCCCAATGCAAAAAGCAAACAGCTTATGCAAAGTGTTCTAAAACCCGACACCCGATTTTGAAAAGTAATTATTTTAATCATTTTGTTTGGTTTAGGTTTCCTATTTAATTAAGCTGTCCGCGCACCAGGCCATTAGGTTGCTGGGTAGAAGAAATCTGCAGATATATTTTTTCGCTCTGCAGTTTTGTGGCCGTTGCCGCATCAACTCCTACCGATCCTGAAGTTTCGCGGTTGGCATTAAATGCAGGTGTTTTTAAATCGATAAAAACTGCACCCGATGTGGTTTCAGTGCCGAGATAGATTTTGGCACTTCCAGGGGTATCACTGTTTTCGAGTGCCTTGTCGAAATAGATGTCGTAATGCACTTCCATATTATCCATCAGGTATACCATCGCTACGGCATGGTCTGTTCTCCCGCTAATGGCTGGCAAAACTTTTGAGGCCGATAGGTCTACCTTCCATTGTTTCTTAATAAAAACTTCAGAGGTGTAGGTATCTTTTTTGCAGGCGCTAAAAAACAGCAGCGCAAGCGCAGGCATCAGGCAATGCCTTTTCAGTGTAAATAGGTTCATAAATTTGGTTGTTGATTGCTTAAGGACGTTGATTTAGTTGATCATCCATTTTTGTTGATTCACGTGTACGAACAAGAACTGCCTATACAAGTCCCTAAATTTTAAAAGCACTGCTTTTGGTGAAAGTAGTTTTTGTTTCATGGTTGGTTTGGTTAATATTTACTGTCAGCTTTGTGATAGGTTGATATCACATTTAACTGCAGCGTTGGTTGTTAGTTAAATTTGGTTAAGCCAATAACAGGAATGGTTAATTTCTACTGATGATAGCTCTTTTATCACCTTGCATTAGCTTTTCCAAAACTAATTGGGTGCAAAATGAAAAAGGTCGAAAATTGTAAATGAAAGGGTAGAAAAACTGTAATCTTTCAATATTTTAATAAGTTCACGCTATATTTAAAGGAAATACATCAAAAGCTATTTTACTATTAGCTATAGGATGGCCAAAAAACTAGCTTAATTTTATGAATCTGCGTTTAAACGCTTTATGGTTTTTGTCAATGCTTTTTATCTGCACCTCTTTGTGTGCCCAGAAGCCTATTGTTTTTAACCACCTTAGGATGGAAAATGGCCTGTCGCAAAATTCGGTGATGGCCATTGCGCAAGACAAAAACCAGTTTATTTGGATGGGTACTCAGCACGGCCTAAACCGCTATGATGGCTACCGCCTTAAAATTTACAGCAACAGCCCAGATAATCAAAATAGCATTTCGAACAATGTAATTTCGGCCCTACTGAGCGATACCAAGGGGAGGTTGTGGGTGGGAACAGAAAACGGGTTGAATATTTACAACGGACAAACCGACCATTTTTTCCGCATCAACAAACGGAGCTCTGTACATTCCTTTAGCTGCGATTCGGTAGAATGCGTTTATGAAGATCCTCAAAAAAACATCTGGATTGGAACATACAATGGGCTAAATTTGGTGATAGACGCTGAAAAGCAGATTTTCAAGAAATTTCTTTTTGACAAGCCCAATCGTAAATCTGCACTCAACTGGATTTTTTCGATTTTTAAAGATGAAAAACAAAACCTTTGGGTAGGCACTTATAATGGTTTAGTGCGCATTTACCAGGTAAAAGGCAAATATCGTTTCGAAATTTTCAGGCATAATCCCAATAACAAGAACAGCATCAGTTCTAATGCTGTAAAAAGTATTGTAATCGATAAACAAAAGCGGCTATGGTTAGGCACGTATAATGGTTTAAATCTATTCGATTACGAACATAAAACATTTAAACGATTCCAAACCAGTGCTACAGATCAAAATTCGATTGTAAATAACGACATTAGAAAACTAACCTGCGACAAAGCGGGCAACATCTGGATTGGTACACAGGAAGGATTAAGTATCCTCGATCCCATTAACCAAAAATTCAGCAATTATCGTTACGATCCTGAACAGAGCAGCGGCTTAAGCCAAAACTCCATCCATAGCATTTTTGAGGATTTAAACGGTTCGATGTATGTTGGTACCTTTTATAAAGGTGTAAACGTAGTCTATCCATCTGCTACACCATTTACCGTATTCCGGAATTCGAAAAAACACCAGGGCTTGAGCAGCAACATTGTAAGTGCCATAGCCGAAGATCGATACCATAACCTGTGGGTGGGTACCGAAGGCGGCGGCTTAAATTATATAAACAGGAGCAACAACACCTTTACCTACTATAAATCGGAACCAAATAACAGCAATGGACTCAATTCGAACCTAATTAAAACGCTCTGTCTTGATAAAACAGGTCAATTATTGGTGGGTACACATCGCGGGGGCTTATACGTATTTAGCCCCTCAGGCCATAATTTCAAAAAAATAATTAATGTTAAAGATGTAAAAAACAACCTGGGTGGCGCCGAAATAATTGCAATAACTGAAGATAGCGATGGTACTGTTTGGGTAGGCTCCAAAGATGGATTATCTACATTAAAAAAAACAAATGGACAATATGCTTCTACAACTGTTAAAAGCCCTTTAGAGCAGTACCTGAGGAACAACTACATCCAGGTTATATTTGAAGATAAGGCTAAAAATCTGTGGATTGGAACCAAGGCCGGATTATATGCTTACCACCCATCTACTAAAAGAATTACAGCCTATTATCATGATCAGAAAAAGAACAGTGCAGGCAGTTTAAATTCAGATTATATTAATTGCATCATTCAAATACAAAATGGAAATATTTGTGTTGGAACTTCTTTTGGAGGCTTGAGCATTTTTGATAATAAAAGCAGAAAATTCAGGAACTACAGCGAAAAGGATGGCCTGCCAAATGGTAATGTATTGGGAATAATTGAGGATAAGGAAAATAACTTGTGGATCAGTACAGATAAGGGATTATCCAAATTGGTTACCAAAACAGGAAAGTTTATTAATTATACCAAAAGTGATGGACTAGCGGGTAACGATTTTAATATCAGATCGTTTTTAAAAGATAGTAAAGGCGAATTATTTTTTGGCGGTTACGATGGTTTAACGGCCTTTTATCCCAGCCAAATTGATATTAATAAGAATGTTGCACCAGTCACTTTTACCGAACTCAAACTATTCGATCAACCCGTAGCAGTAAATGCACCAGATGGATTGTTAAAGGAAGATATCAAAAGCACCAAACAAATTACGTTTAAACACGACAACAACAATTTCAGCCTCGGTTTTGCCTTATTAAATTACATTAAACCAGAAAAAAACAGTTACCGTTATATCCTCAAAGGTCATAGTAAAAATTGGGTAAAAACCGATGTACCCAGTGTTACCTATACCGATCTTCCTGCTGGCAATTATACCTTTATGGTTACAGGAAGCAATAATGATGGCAATCCTGGTGGCAAAGCTGCAACCCTTAAAATAACGGTGCTTCCACCCTTTTGGGC
>NZ_JBFTRT010000121.1:0-10539 GCF_056399685.1 Pedobacter sp. 01N416 | reverse complement strand
GCTCCCATGATCGCTCCAATAAGTGCTGTATTCAGTCAGGCGTGGAAATAATAAGAACCCCTTCCTCTCCGTAGTGTTCAGCGCAGCGTCACTACCAAGTAACACAGAAGATTAAGTTATGAACACGCAATTACGCTGCTAAAGTCCAAAGAACAGATCGGTATCTGGTTTTGTGTAGCTATTTGTTATGCATGCATTATAAATCTGTTATCTTTGCAGCTTTTATCAATTATCAGCATTCATTAACATATTCATGGGCAAAAACAGCATCGGCTCTACCATTTCGTATTTCTTTTTAGGCGAGTACTTTTCTGATGCCCTGCGCACCACCATTACTGTGGTATTGCCCATTATTTTATTCTTTTACCTGGGTAATCCTGAAGCGGCAAAAGGAATAGGGGTTGGGGCTTTACTGATCAGTTTAACCGATCTGCCCGATAACCGATTGAACAAGCTGAAAACAGCACTATCGAGTATTATCGTTTTTTTCGCCACCACGCTGGTGGTTTCATCAGTTTTAGATGATGTTTATTTAACTGCGGTGGTAGTAGTCATCGCTGCTTTCAGCTTTTCGATGTTTGTCGTATACGGACAGAAACTCTCGCTGATTGGTACCATGGCGCTGATTGTATGTACATTCGTGATGGGTCTTCACCCTGAACGACCGCTGTATTTTAGCAGTTATATCCTGGTTGGTGGAGTTTGGTATTATATCATCAGTTTAATCCAGATTTTAATCCGCCCTTACCGCTCACTTCACCATGCCATTTTCGAATGTTTGATGAGCAGCGCAATGTTCTTGAATGCCAAAGCCAAAAATTACGATGTGGATGAACCACTCGATCTGCAACAAAAGGAAGCCATAAAACTGCACATTAAGGTTAACCAGAAACATGAACTGATCAGGAACCTGTTGCTTACCGATAAGTACGCTATGAACCCCGATAACGTTAAAGGCCAACTGTTATTAGAAAGGGCGAGGTTACTGATCGATTTGTATGAGCAATTGAATGCCGTACATTATGATTATGCCTTGGTGCGCAAAACGCTGGCAACGGGCCCGAGTTTAAAACTGATTGCCACCTTGATTGGATTGCTGGCGAAAGAGCTTGAACAGTTGGGCAGGCACGTTCGGTCGGCCAAGGCTTATAAGGGAGAAGTGGCCACCAATATCGAATATTACCAGAAACGCGTAATGCTGTTGCAGGAAATGGAGCGTTTAAACGAAACCCAGCGTAAAATTGTATTAAAAGTGGTTTCGAACATGAACGATATTGTGCGCATTATCGAAATGATTAGGGGCAATGAGCGCACGCCCGAGAAACATTTACAAGAACTGAGCGGATCTATTTCTTATCCCTTGTTTGTTACCGGCGATCGCTTTTCGATCAGGGAACACGTTACGTTAAAATCGCCAATCTTTAGGTTTTCGTTGCGCTTGGCCATCTGTTTTCTGTTTGGTTTCTTGCTCATTTGGCAGTTGGAACCGAGCAAATACAGTTACTGGCTTTTTCTCACCCTGGTCATTGTGGCAAGACCTAAATTTTCGATTACCTGGAAACGGAACTTACAGCGGTTAAAAGGAAGTCTTGGCGGGGTCGCCGTCGGATTGATCATCATCTATTTTGTGAAGAGTCCGGCGGTGCTGCTTTCTTTTTCGGTGATTTTTTTATTGGGTTTTTATGCCTTTAACCGTTTAAATTATACCGTAAGTGTATTGTTTATTACCCCAGCAGTAATTTTAACGCTGGGCAGTTACCAAGGGCATTTCGACCATATTGTACACGACAGGATTATTTTCACGGTGCTGGGCTGTGTAATTGCCATTTTTGCTACCTATCTTTTCCCCATTTGGGACAGCCGCCAGTTGAAAGAGAAAATAAGCAAAGCCACAAAAGATAGTTTGCACTATTTGCAGGTGGCGATAGAAAGGAAGGAAAACCTGGGCGAGAATATTCCGCGCATGGCCAGAAAAAATGCCAACCTGAGTTTATCTGCATTAAGCGAAGCGATTGAATCGGCCAGTCAGGAGCCCATGCGGAAACATATCGATTTTAATGGTTTGTATGGGGTACAGTCGACCATTTACCAGATCAATGCAATTATTACTTCTATATACCTTTCGCTTAACCATAAACCAGAACAGGCTGATCCATTGTTGGTTAATCAGATTGTAGGTAACCTGAGTACTGCAGAGGTGCTAAAAAGTGATGCTAGGCCTCATGTTGATGCAATAGATGTTGATCATGATGACCATTCTACCAAACAGAAACTGGCACATATTGCGGCTTTATCGTTAGAATTTAACAGGTTTAGTGCTGGTTTCAGGGGTTAAATTTAATTGTTTGTCAGTCTGTCCAAAGGACTCCTACGGAGAGGGGAGTCAGGGCCCTGCTAGCTGTTGACTTTTGAGCTCTTTTTTGTTCCCGCAGATTAAGGTGATGAGCGCAGAAACTTCAAGATCATCAATTTTCTAGAGATAGATTAACTCGTTGAGCTTATATGAAACTTATATGTCTTATATGGTTCACAGAAAGAGGGTCTTCGACAGACCACATTGACAGACTCCAATAAAGTGGTCGTCATTCCCGCGCAGGCGGGAATCTTAAAGCGCTCGCTACTAGCGATAGTTGTAAGATTGCTTCGTTGGCTGAAAAAGCCTTCTCGCAATGACGATAATCTGAGGAGATTTAATTTTTTAAATTCTCCTGTCATTCATATTGATTTTTATACATAAATTACCCCTCAGGATGATAGATTCTAAAAATCAGCGTCAGCGGGAACCCCCTTTATACTAATCATAGCAAATTGTTCGTTAATAACCTTCAACAGCCTTAGCTTGATAGCGGATGCCCGCAAGGAGAACCTTTGAACGATTTTTATTAAAAAGCTTCATTTCAGGGTTGTTAAGCGTTCTTCTTTAAAATTAAATGCATTGATTATTAGTGTTTTATTATTCTTTTAGTTAATTAGTGTTAATTATTTAGAATAATTCTAAATAAAGACCTATATTTGTTCATCATTATATTTGGTTAGTTGATGATAACAAGACCTGTTTGCCTGCATTACTCAATGCAGGCGAATCAGGCACTACTCCACAGTAAATTTCAATCTATTTCTTTTACATACGTACAGTAATAAATTTGATTGAATTGATAGTAAAAAATAGGATATTGGTATATTGTGAGCCTTTAAACATCCTTATTCGCATGAAAAGATCATTTTTAAGCTTCCTTTTGATTTCTTTTTTAACTGTAACTGCTTTTGCCCAAAAGAAACCTAATTTTTGGGATGACGTGCAAACCATTAAAAAATACGATCAAATGTACAAACCACCCGTTCATCCGGTGTTGTTTGTAGGAAGTTCATCCATCAGGAAATGGGACGACTGTACACAGATTTTTGCCAAATACAATGCTTTAAACCGCGGAATAGGTGGTGCTGTAATTAACGATATTACCTTTTATTTAAATGATGTTGTTTTTCCTTACCAGCCTAAGCAGATTGTACTGTATGTGGGGGAGAACGATTTACCAAACGAAACGGTTACACCTGATACTGTTTTAAACCGCACCATCCGTTTAGTGCAGGCCATTAGGGCAAAGTTACCAACGGTGCCTATTGTTTACATCTCTATTAAACCAAGTCCGAGCAGGGATAAATTTAAAGCAAAGGCAGTAGCTTCGAATGCATTGATCGCAAAATTTTTAGCTAGAGAGGCCAACACGAAATTCGTTAATATATATCCATTGATGCTAACCAAAGACGGGCAGCTTAGACCAGAACTTTTTGTTGGAGATATGTTGCACATGAATGTTGCTGGTTATGCCATCTGGCGAAAAGCGGTAGAACCGTATTTAATGAAATAGTCATTTTTTACCAACTAAGAGATTCTGATCAAGATATTTTTCTCTAATTATTTTTACCATATAAGACATGTAAGAACATATGAGCTTACATGTCCTTAAATTCTTATATGGTTAGAAACCTTTAGGATGTTRCGCTTTAAAATAAAACAACATCTTTTTTTACAACCTAAAAAGGCTGTCTCATAATTATAGTTTGCTTCGAATTTGCCAAGTTGTCCAAAGGACTTCTACGGAGAGCCTGTCGAAACGCCTTATGAGACATCTAAAAAAGGTCCTTCGACAAGCTCAGGATGACAATTTTATATTTATAATACAGCTTCTTTTAATTTCATTGCACAGTCCCAGCAAACTAGCCCCGATTGAACGGAAAGCCCGCAATCTTGATTTTTCATCGGGAGAGGACTTGAAGTAAAAGCGGGACTGAAACAACCCTAAGCACTACAGGCTTTGTGCTCCAAAAAATAAGATTAAATTTTCTCACCACCTCAAGCAAATACCCCCCTAAGGTGTCGCTGCCACCAGATTACCCATCATTTTACCATATAAGAGATATAAGAACACATAAGCTTTCATTTTACCATCTAAGGCAACTTGGCACACCTAAGAAAATAAACATTAGCTATTTCATACTCATAATGATTTGTTTTAGTGGATGCGGTAAGCAATGTTAACCGGAATTAAAATTATATATTTATTATTGCGTGCGAATGATCCCTAACCATATGTACAAACTTCTGCTTGCCGTTACTTTTCTTCTGATGGGCTATCATGCGTCGGCCCAGGATCTTTTGGGCATTCCGCAGATTGTAAATTACAATAACGAGCAGTACAACGCAGGGATGCAGAACTGGGACGTTAAACAGGATAAAAACGGGATTCTTTATTTTGGGAACAATGAGGGGCTGCTTACTTTTAACGGTCGCTATTGGAACCTGTTTCGCTTACCTAATTATACCTCGGTACGCTCCATCGGGATCGACTCTAAAAACCGGATTTATGTAGGTGGACAGGATGAATTTGGTTTCTATTACCCCAATGAGAAAGGGATTTTAAAATATACTTCGCTTTTAAGCCTGCTACCCGAAAACCTGCGGAAACTGGCTGATATATGGGACATCTCGATTATCCACGACGAAGTTTTTTTCAGGTCGAACAATTCCATTCTGCATTATAAGGATGGGGTGATTAAAAACTATAAACCCAGTAAGGCCTGGCTATTTATGGGCATGGCCAATAATAAAGTGTTTGCCCAATCGGAAGAATCGGTTTTAATGGTTTATGAGCAGGAAATGTGGAAGCCTTTTTGTGCTGATCCGGTTTTCAAGAAATCGTCTGTTACAGCTATTTTACCTTATAATGGCGATACTTTGATGGTTTCTACGTTAAAGGGCGGTTTTTTTCTATTGATTAACCATCAGCTTAAACCCTTCAAAACCAATCTCGATCATGTGTTTTTTAACGACCGGATTTATTTTGCCAATCAGATCAATCAAAATCTGTATGTAGTAGGCACCACCTCTGGAGGGGTATATATTATGAACARAGGTGGAGAACTGATTCAGAAATACAATTACAGGGAAGGTTTGCAGAACAACAACGTAAGGGGAGTACTGCAAGACCGCGATAAGAACATGTGGTTGGCTTTAGATGATGGGATTGCCTATGTGGCCATAAATAGCGCTATTAAAAGTATTTTTCCTGACCGTAATAAACAGATTACGAGTTATGCATTTAGGAAGTTTAACCAATCAGTTTATATTGGTACATCGAACGGTTTGTACATGACCAAAGTTAATCCTGCTGCCGAAGATTTAAGTTATGCCACCTCGAATTTTGAGGAGGTGAAAAATACTAAAGGGCAGGTTTGGGGGCTTGATGAGATTAACAGTAAGCTGTTGCTTGCACACGAGGAGGGTACACTTTTGGTGCAGAACAATGTAGCTAAGCCGCTTTACAATTTACCAGGCACCTGGTTGTACCAGACTTTAGATCGGGTTTACCCGAGCAGCGAGGTTATTGCAGGCACTTATTGGGGTTTACAACGCTTAACCTATAAGGATGGGCTATTTAATAATGGCGGAAGAATTGACGGCATAAATGAGCCGCTGCGGTTTCTTGTAGCGGATAATAATAACCCCGATCATATCTGGGCATCGCACCCTTACCATGGGGTATATAAAATAGAATTGCAGCCCGATCATAAACGTGTACTGCATACCACCATGTATACTGACCGCGATGGATTACCTTCTAAATTGTACAATTATGTGTACCATATAAAAAACAGGGTGGTAATTGCAACTGTTGATGGCATTTATGAATATGATAACACGAAGAAAAAATTTGTCCGCCTAAAATTATTGGCCAATGCCATAAAGGGTATTTCGGTGCAATATATGAAGGAGGATAACGACGGGAACATTTGGTTTGTAAGCAATAAAAAAGTAGGCGTAATCGATTTTAGCCGGCCATCAGGATCGAATCCTTTTAGTATTTTTTATTTGCCCGAGTTAGATGGCAAAGTAGTAGGCGGCTTCGAATCTATTTACCCCTTGGATAGTAAAAACATATTTATTGGAGCCAATAAGGGAGCCTACCATATTAACTATGAAAAATACATCGAGAACATAACCAAACCAATTGTAGTGCTGGGGCAGATTAAATTGCTTGGTAAAAAGGATAGTTTGGTTTTTGGAGGCTATTTTACAACCAAGGGCATCATTTCTGCCAAACAGGATCAGAACGAGATACCTGAATACACCAATAATTTAAATTCAATGCATTTCGAATATTCCTCAACGTTGTTCGAGCATGATAAAAATATTAAATTCAGTTATCAGTTGGTTGGTTTCGATAAGGAATGGTCGGCATGGAACACGAAAAGCGAAAAGGACTATACCAATCTACCTGCTGGGAAATATACTTTCAATATTAAAGCCAGAACGGATGTAGGTAACGAATCGGAAGCGGTAGGCTATACTTTTGTCGTGCTGCCAGCCTGGTACAATACCATATGGATGAGGATTTTTTACCTGATTTTGATTGTGCTGTTAATTAGGTTGATTATTAGATGGCAGAAGCGAAAACACATTAAAGAGCAGGAGCGGATGAGCTACCTGCATCAGCTGGAACTGGATCGGAACGAAAAGGAAATTGTTAGGCTGCAAAACGAAAAGTTAGAAGCCGATGTAAATTACAAGAACAAAGAACTTTCTACCATGACCATGCACCTGGTACAGCGTGGCAAAGTATTGGCCAAGATTAAAGAAGTGATATCGGCTGTAATTAAAAACCACGATATAAATGAGAGCTCACCAAGTTTCAGGCACCTCATCAGGCTAATTAAGGATGTGGAAAAGAAAGACCAGGAACTGGACCATCTGAGCGTTCACTTCAATCATGTAAACACCGAATTTTTCAATAAACTGAAAGACCTTTACCCTGATTTAAGTCAGAACGATTTAAAGTTTTGTGCTTATTTGTCGATGAATCTTTCGTCAAAAGAAATGGCGCAGTTGATGAATGTAACCATTAAAGCCATCGAAGTGGGCCGATATCGCTTAAGAAAGAAGCTCCAGCTTAAGCCAGAGACTAATTTATATGAGTTCCTGATCAACATTGCCCGCCAAAAAACACCTTAAAACAATGTTTTCGTTACAAATAAGAACGTTTTTAGTTAAAATAGCTTAAGTGTCTGGTATTCAGTTTGATTTCATTTTCATTGTAGGGCTTATGTAGGCCTAAAAATCTTCTTTTTTGGTTAATTGAGTGCTGCTGTATGGTTTGTGTAGTAGCGTAAAATTGTTCAATTGTACTGCACGGTTATAGATTTGATTTATGAAACGGGCTACCAAAAGCCCCGGTCATTAACTAACCAAATATTAACTTAAAACTAATTTCTATGAGAGGAAGATTTACATTCGTATTCTTCATTTACTGTATCATGGCATTTCCGCTGGCCTTATTGGCACAAGACATTCCGGTTACAGGAAAAGTAACAGAACAAAATGGTGCCCCTTTACCTGGCGTAACGGTTAAGCTTGATGGAACTACCAAAGCTGCATCTACAGATGCCAATGGTGTTTTTAGCATTCAGGCACCTGTTGGCGGTAAATTAACTATCAGTTTAATTGGTATGGCAACGCAAACGGTAACCGTTCCTGTAGGCGGCCGTATCAATGTTTCGCTTGCAGCGGATTCGAAAGATTTAACGGAAGTTGTAGTGGTAGGTTACGGTACACAAAAGAAAAGTGTCGTAACCGGATCTATTTCTAGCGTAAAGGCAAAAGATTTAGAAACGATGCCGATTAACAGAATTGAGCAGTMGCTACAAGGTAGAACATCTGGTTTAACTATTGCAAGTGGAAACGGGCAACCGGGTACCAGTTCTACGGTTAGAGTAAGGGGATACACTTCTTTCGCATCGTCGGGAAATAACGATCCGCTTTGGGTTGTTGATGGGGTTATTGTTGATAATGGTGGTATCGGTTATTTAAATCAATCTGATATCGAATCGATTGAGGTTTTAAAAGATGCCGCATCGCAGGCCATTTATGGTGCACGGGCTGCAAATGGAGTAATTATTATTTCAACCAAAAAAGGAAAAGCAGGCGGGATAAACATCAATTACAATGCATTTTATGGTACCTCGGCTCCGGCTAAGAAACTCGATTTGTTGAATGCAACAGATTATGCCATCATCAGAAATGAATCGGCCGTTAATTCTGGGAAAGCTGCACCTTATGCAAATCCTGCATCTTTTGGGGTTGGCACAGACTGGCAATCGGTAATCTTTAATAATGATGCGCGCAGACAAACACATGAGTTTAGTGTATCCGGCGGAAATGATAAAGCGAATTATTATACATCCTTTGGTTATATAGACCAAGATGGTATAGTTGCAAGCCCGATTTCGCAATGGAACAGGGCAAACGTTCGTATAAATACTACTTTTAAACCGGTAAAATGGTTAACCTTTGGAGAGAATATGGGGTATAGCCACTCCGTATCGAGCAGTTTGGGTAATACCAATAGCGAATTTGGCGGACCTTTAAGTTCTGCTATCAATTTAGATCCTATTACACCTGTAATTGAAACCAATCCGGCTATTATTGCTGCCTCGCCGTATACCTTGCCAAATGTTTTAAGAGATCCGGCCACTGGTTTTCCATACGGATTGTCGAGTGTGGTTGGACAAGAAATGAGTAACCCACAGGCATACATGCAAACCAGACTGGGAAATTATACCTGGGATCATAATATTGTTGGAAACGTATTTGCAGAGATTCAGCCTTCGCAGGAATTTAAATTCAGATCATCTCTTGGAACAAAGGTTGCATTTTATGGAGAGGACCGTTTTACACCTCTTTTTTACTTAACCTCGTCAACCAAGAATGATAAGGCATCGTTTTACAGGGAGATGAACACGGTGTTAAACTACAACTGGGAAAATACCTTAAGTTATACCAAAAACATAGGTAAACACCATGCTTTTGCCATATTAGGTCAGGGCTATTACCTGGATAATAATAATCGTGGCATAAATGTAAACTTTGCCAACGTAATTGCGACAAACTTTTACGAAGCCAATATGAACTATAAACCAATTGCGGGTGATAGAACCAGCGATGGTAGCGATGGTACGGCGCACACCATTAACTCGTTGTTTACCAGGGTAACGTATGATTACGATGAGAAATATTTATTTACAGGTATTATCCGTCGTGATGGATCTTCGCGTTTTGGTAGCAACAACAGATTTGGTTACTTCCCATCGTTCTCACTAGGTTGGGTACCAACCAAAGAGGGCTTTTGGAAAGAAAATAAAGTGATTAATTTCTTGAAAATCCGTGGGGGCTATGGTGTTACCGGTAACGATGCCATTGGCGATTTCAGGTATGTTGCGTTGGTGAACAGCGGGCGTAATTATACTTTTGGTACTACAGATATAAGTACTATTGGATGGAGTCCGGCTGCCTTGTCAAATCCTGATTTGAAATGGGAAGAAACCCGTCAAACCAATATAGGCTTCGACTTAACCTTATTTAATAATTTTAATCTATCGGCCGAGTATTATAAAAAGAAAACCGTTGGTGTTTTGCAAACGCCTGATATCCCATTATACGTTGGGGCAGCAGGTGGAGCAGCAGAAAATGTTGGCGACATGCAAAATACAGGTCTTGAGTTCGAAGTTGGCTATAAAAAGAAAATCGGCGAGTTTAACTTAGGCGTTAATGCAAATCTATCGACATTAAAAAACAAGGTGACCAAGCTGTTGCCAGGAAAAACTTTTATTGAAGATAATGCACAGAGCTTTCAAACCATGGGTAATTTTACCAGAACAGGTTTAGGCAGATCTTTCAACGAATTTTATGGTTACGAAATGCTGGGTATATTTCAGTCGCAGGCAGAAATTGATGCATATAAAGGACCAAACGGCACTATTTTGCAACCTACAGCAAAGCCTGGTGATATTAAATATGCCAATCTAGATGGTAATGAATCTATTACCGCTGGCGATAGAACCTATATTGGCAGTCCGCTACCTAAGCTTACTTATGGTGTTACCGTAAACCTGGCCTACAAAGGCTTTGATATGGTGGTGTTTGGTAATGGTGTTGCGGGTAATATGATTTTTCAGGGCTTAAGACGTTTAGATGTTACTTATGCC
>NZ_JBFTRT010000120.1:0-10540 GCF_056399685.1 Pedobacter sp. 01N416 | reverse complement strand
CCTTTTAATTTGGTCTATCAGGGAGGAAAACTATTTTCCTCTTCCTTCTAGTTTAGATAATGAACCAATTTCAACATCGGTTAGTGCCTTGTTAAAAATTTTAACTTCATCTAATTGACCTACTAAATAACTCGCCCAATCTTGTTTGCCAGTTGAGTTTGTTAAACTAGGTGTTGTTTGAAATTGCACGGTGCCAAAAACCATTTTAGAGGCATCTTGAAAGGTTAGTTGACCCAAGTTTGCTACAACTTTTTCTCCGATTTTAGAGCCATTAAAATATACCTTATAGGTTGAAGTGGTAGCATCATATGAATAGGCTATTTGATTCCATTTATTCCAAGGATCAACAATCTTTAAAAAATTGTCTCCGCCATTGTTAACCACACCTGTATAAGAACGGGCAACCAATCTGCCAGTTGAAGCATCCCCGTTATTTTCCATAAACAGCGTTAGATTTCCCCAAAAATCGGATGATTTTGCAACATCAACTAATCCTACAATCCCTTTATCATTAAGGGGCATATTAAACCAGCAGGTAAGCGTAAAACTTTTTAAATTTTGTACTGCCGCTGGCGTGTTGGAAGTTACGTAGCCATTTAATGCGCCTTGTAACGATCTCCCTTTAATACCGGTACTGAAACTGGTACCAGTATTGGTGCCTGCTGTATTCGATACACTATCAATTAAACTGCCATCAAATGCCCAATAAGCTATTAGGCTTGAAGGAGCAATCTGTTTTGAACTCGTGTAGCCATTAATGTTTAAGGCTGGTGCATAAGTTGTTGGATCAAAGTCTTTTTGGCATGATGATAACACCAAKGTTACAGCTGTCAATAATAAAAAATATTTTGTTTTCATTTTCGTAAAAATTAGCGATTAGTAACCTGGGTTTTGAGTTAAAGTTCCTGCACTTTTATCAATCTCATTTGCGGGTATTGCCCAAACTTCGTTTTTGCCTGCTTTCCAGCCTTTAGGGCCAAATATAGCCGCTCCACGACCTTGGCGAATTACATCGAAATACCGGTCTGACTCCATAGCTAATTCTACTTGTCTTTCTTTCCAAATCGCCTGGCGCAAAGCCTCTTTATCAGAAGTGGTTACATCTGGTAAAATACCAGCAATCCCTCCGCGTGCACGCGCACGTACCCTGTTCAATGATGTTTTAGCTAAAGTGGGATTTCCTTGCTCGTTTGCAGCTTCTGCATTCATTAGCAATACATCCGAAAATCTTATTACCCTAACATTTTGTTGCGAGCCTTCTGTATAACCGCTTACAATTAAACTAAATGGTACATATGATTTTTGATTATACATTGGATTATCTCCAGTCGGACTAATAGCATCACCTTGTGGAGTAGTTTCTCCTCTAAAAATTATTGTTGCATCTTTACGGGGATCACCAGTTTCGTAAGCTGCTACTAGAGCAGGAGTAGGTACATTAAAACCCCAACCTGCAACACTACCCCGTACACCTTGTACCTGGCTATATTGAGAGTTAGAAGCATCTTTATTATTCAATAAAAGTTCGCATTGTATCTCAAAAACTGATTCGATATTATTTTCGTGGTTAGTTCTAAAGCCTTCTTGATAATTAGGATATAAATCGTAACCCAATGTAATTACAGTATTTGTAAAAGATAGTACCTGATCCCATTTTTGCTGATACATAGCAACTTTTGCATGTAAGGCAAGCGCAGCGCCTTTGGTTGCTCTGCCTAAATCAGCTGCTGGATAGGTTTGAGGCAAAACTGCTGTTGCATCATCCAGATCTTTCTCGATAGCGGCCCATACTTGTGCTTTAGGCGTTCTCGGAATATTAAACTCAGCCGGTGTTTTGGGTACGTTTAAACGCAAAGGTACATCGCCAAAAGCGCGAACCAATCTAAAATAAGAATATGCTCTAATAAATTTTGCCTCGGCTAAATAACGGGCTTTTAAGCTTGCATCCATATTGATCCCTGGAACGTTATCAAGCACTTGGTTACAAAGATTTATATTTTGATACTGTGCTTCCCAGAAACCTCCCATTTGCCCTTCTGTTGATGTTACTGTAAAATTATCATAGGCATTTAAATAGTCAGAATCATTTGMCGCACTACCTTTTTCTGCTTCATCAGAACCCATACTTTCGAGCGCTAATGCCGGAAAAGCGGTATTTCCCCAAGTTCTGAGCTGTGCATACATCGAATTAACCGCTTTTGCAGCATCGCTAGCATCTTTCCAGAAAACTACTGCAGGTTGCTGTGCTTGTGGATCAACATCTAAAAAACTTTTCTTACAAGCAGGTATTATTAAAAGTGAGGAGCAGATTACTACTATCCCCATCTTTTGTATATATGTGTTTTTATAATTTATTTTCATCGCTATTTGATATTAAAAAGTAACATTAACACCTAATCTGTAAACTGCAGATAGTGGATACACACTCGCATCGATACCTGCATTTGTTGGCGTACCACCGATTTCTGGGGTAAAACCTTTATATCCAAATAAGGTCACAGGGTTTTGCGCATCAACAAAAACTCTTACTTTTTTCATTGTCCACTTATTCATTAAAGTTGACGGTAAAGAATAACCTAATTGGATATTTCTTATACGGATATATGATCCATCTTCAACATAGAAAGAGTTTGGAGCGGAATTAAAGGTTGAGCCAACTGCTGCAGAAGGATAGGTGTTTGAAGTGCCTGCTCCATGCCATCTGTTATCATAAAAATCTTTACTAAAATTTTCGTTTCCAAAACGCGAGCCAATATTGGCATTGTAAACATCTACCCCGGCAACACCTTGTATATCAACGGTTAAATCGAAGTTTTTGTAGCCAAATGTAGTGCTTAAACCATAATTATATTTAGGATTAGGATTACCTAATACAATTCTATCTTTACCATCAATTACACCATCATTGTTTTGATCAATGTATTTAAAGTCGCCAGGTTTTGCTGTTTTTTGGGCAGATGCAGCAACCTCTGCAGGAGTTTGAAATATCCCATCTACTTTATAGCCATAAAATTCTCCAATTGCACCACCTTGTATAGTGCGTGTTGCTAAGCCTCCATTAGAAAGCCCTGCGCCACCTGCATAAATAGGGTTTAGGCCCGTAACAACTGATAAAACTTTGTTGTTATTTAACCCAACGTTACCGCTAATAGAGTATGAAAAGCCACTTTTAGTTTGATCTCTCCAAGTAGCCAAAAACTCAAAACCACGATTTTGTAAATCAGCCTGGTTGCCAATTTGCTTACCAGAAGAGGTACCAATAGAAGATAAAATAGGGATTTCGAAAATTGCTTGCTCTGTTTTTTTATTGTAAAAGCCAGTTTCTACATTTAATCTGTTATTTAAGAAACTTGCTTCAAGGCCAATGTCAGTACCAGTAGTACGCTCCCAATTTAAGAACGATGGCACTAATGAACTAACGTTTGCGCCAGTGTAAGCAACGCCGTTAAATACCACAACATAAGCGCCATCTTGTTTTACTACAAGCGTTGTTGGGTTTACAGGAACACCAGCATTACCCACTTTTCCCCATGATCCTTTTAGTTTTAAGCTATTGAAGATTTTCTGATCTTTCATAAAATCCTCATTGGAAATTACCCAACCAGCACCTACTGATGGGAAATAACCCCACAGATCTCCTCCACCATAAAATTGCGATGCTGCATCAGCACGTATCGTTGCATTTAAAAGATAACGGTCTTTGAATGAGTAATTTGCTCTACCAAAATAAGAAGAATAGGTTGTTAAGCTACCACCATCAATTACTGATCTATCTGCAGCATTACCAAGTGCTAAATATAGATCGCCCTCGCTTGAGTAAGGAACATTAAGCGCTGATGAATTAATATAGTAATTTTTTCTTCTCTGGGCAGTTTGACCTGCTAAAACTGTTAGGTTATGATCACCGAAAGTATTTTTATAAGTTAAGGTGTTTTCTAAGATCCAGTTTCTATCCTCGGTTCTTTTAATTTCTAATAAGCTTTTGTCGTTTCTTTGCCCCTGTGTAGCCTGATAAACCGGAGTGTACCCACGAACTTCAGCCTGACCAAAATCTCCGCCTATACTTGTTTTAAAAGTAAAGTGCTTAGCAAAATTTAACTCAGCATAAAAATTACCATTGTAACGGTAATTTTTAGATTTTTGATTAAAAAAATCTAAGGTTACCTGAGGATTAAAATTATTTCCTCCACCTAAACTAAAATCATTCGCATCACCATAGGTGCCATCAGCATAATAAACCGGAACTACTGGACCGGCTGCATATAACTGACGGAAAATAGAGCCGTTAACATCATCAGAGTTTGATGCTGTTGCTGAAATGGTATAACCAATTTTTAAAGGCTTTAATACCTGAATATCGTTAGAAAATTTAGCTGTATAACGCTTGTAGTTTTGTGTTTTAACAATTCCATCTTCTCCGGTATAACCTAAAGAAAAGTTATAAGTGCTCTTTTCACTACCACCGTTAATAGATACTTGATGATTGGTTTGTAACGCGTTTCTGAATGCCTGGTTATACCAATTGGTACCCTCGCCAAAGCTTGATGGGTTTGCGAAAAGGTTCGGAGCGCCATTAATTGCAGATAACTCATTTATTATCGTAGCATACTCTGTTGCGTTAGCCATAGCCAATTGATTGGTAACTACTCGATAGCCAACAGATCCGTTATAATTTATTACGGGATCACCTGATTTACCTTTTTTGGTCGTTATTAATACAACGCCGTTTGCCGCACGGATACCATAAATAGATTGAGACGAGGCATCTTTCAGGATACTTAAGTTTTCAATGTCGCTTGGATTAAGGAAACTGATCTCATCATACCAAACGCCATCTACTACATACAATACACCCGTATTGCCATAAATAGAACCAGTACCGCGAATGGTAATTTTTGGAGAAGAACCTGGTGCACCATTGTTGGTAATGCTAACCCCTGCAACTTTTCCCTGTAACGCACTTACCGCGTTGGTAGAGGCCTGCTTTGCAATGTCTTCACCTTTAACGGTAGCTACTGATCCTGTAACATCAATTTTTCGCTGTGTACCATAACCCACAACCACAACTTGCTCTAGTTGTTGTGTTGATGAAGCTAATGATACATTTAAAGTAGCTTGATTGTTTACAGCTTGCTCAAGTGCTGTATAGCCTACAAAGTTAAATACTAATGTGGCATTGGCCGGCGCGCTAATGGAGTAGTTGCCGTTCACATCTGTTTGCGTACCATTTTGTGTGCCCTTGATTAAGATAGTTACGCCTGGTAACGGAGTTTTATCACCCCCATCAACTACTTTACCTTTTACGGTAATGTTTTGCGCTAATGCTACGTTAATTGTTAGCAAACAAAATGCAGCGAGAACAGAGATTCTTGTAAAGATTCTTTTCATGCTTTATTATAAATTTAGTTTAATTGTTAGTTAAATGTGAGGTTGTTTTTGCTGATGTGCAAGTGTTTTTACCTCTACATTAATACATCATCTGATACTGTGGGGTATCTCAATCAAATAAACCAAATGCCATTTTAGCCTAAAAATGCAGTTTTTTAGATTTTAACATCACATTAATAAATACACAAGTGTACAAATAACACTAAGTGTTTTGTGGGGCCGGAAAGCTCGCTATGAGAGGTAATGATGTAGTGCCGATTGAGTGAGATAACATGAAAAAGCCTCAAAAATCGTTTTTTGTGCAAACGTTCCCGAGACTGGTTCGAGCAATTTTTGACCGCTCTAATTTGATTCTAGCTGCAAGATTAAAGTTCCATTAAAAACTCTGTCAGGTTTTTATCGTGCGGTACTTCGAGCTTTTTGCGTAAGCGATATCTTCTGATTTCTACACCCCTTAAACTAATGTTCAACAGTGATGACATCTCTTTGCTACTCATGTTCATCCTGAGGTAGGCGCAGAGTTTCAAATCATTCGGAACAAGATCGGGATGCTGTGCCTTTAATTTTTTAAAGAAACTTTCGTGTGCCTCATTAAAACTATTCTCAAATAAATGCCAATCACGCTCGTCATTCATACCATCATTAATTACTTTCTGGATTTTGCGTGTTTGATCATCTGAGAGTTTTTTCCCGTTCTCATCCTTTAATTTGGTGATCTCATCACTCAGCTTTTGGAGCAGTTCATTTTTATAAACAAGGGTCATGGCTGAGTTGGCCAGTTCTCTATTTTTCGAGGCGAGTTCTGCCTGTAATTTTTCTGTTTGCAGCTTGATGATCTGCTTTTCGTTGATCTCTGTTTCCTGTTTCAGGATCTCTTCTTGCTCGGCCTGTAAGCGGTCGCTGATTTTTTGGCTATCCCGCTGTAGTTTTCTTTCGTAAATTTTCTTACCCAGAATCAACACCACCACAAATAAAACAACATAACACAAAATGGCCCAATTATTTAGATACCATGGACGCAAAATAGTAAATGAATAAACGGTTTCCCTGCTTACTGAAGTATCATCGATTTTTGCCCTAACTTTAAAAATATAGTTGCCAGCACTTAAATTGGTAAAATCTTTTTGTGTGGCATAACTCCAATCAGACCAGGCCTTAGAATATCCTTCTAAATAAAACTGATATTTAACCTTAGCCTGTCTGTAATAGGGCAATGCATAAGAAATGCGGATATTGTTACGGCTGTTTTGGATCTCTGTTGCTTCCTCACCGTTTCCAGCTTCACTGATGAGCGAAAATTTATCGGTAATATCTTCTACACGCCTGATCAGTACGGCAGGCAATTTTTGTTTCTGCAAACTCAGTTGAGCCGTAGGATTGTAGATTACGAACCCATCATCAACGCTGATCAGGTAAATGGAATTACTGATTCGGCTGATATTCTCATAATATTGCACCATCCGGCCATCTAAAATACTGAATTGATTCGAATCTATTTCTACTTTACCAGGTTCGCTAAAGTTAACCAGTGCTGTTTTGCCGTGATTAATAAACCAATATTTTTTGCCACCGGCGCTAATAATTTTATTGGAGGATTCGAAAGAACCGAGTTCTTTATTAAGTGCTTCGTACTTTGTAAACTTATTGCTCAATTCATCGTAAGTATAAAAACCTGCATCAGAAGAAAAGACAATCTTGTTTTCTAAGTTAAATATATTAATGTTGTAATTTCCGGGCAGACCGTTCCTTTCATCAAAATATTTGGTGCTGGTTACACTCGTGTAGTTAGGGCTTAAGCTTAATTTATACAGCCCCTTATAAGCATGCGCTACCCAAATATCCCCCTTATTATCCTGTTCTACATATCTGGATGGGGCATCAAATCCGGCAATTTTAGTAACAAACTTTAATCCTGATGCAGGATATTCTGTGAAAAGCGAAAGACCGGTATAAGTACCCTGAATAAGGTAATTCGGATTTGAGTTTAACTTTTTAATTGTCCAGCCACCAGATGATCTCGATAACCAATCGATTTTATCGCCGTTTACTTTAAATGTGCCGCTATTGTGTCCACAGATCAACTCATTATCAATAATGGTGAGTTCCCATACCTGCCCTTGCGAATTAGAGATTAACCGAAAATTAAATGGCAGTAGGTTATCTGGCGACCACTCGCTATAAAATAAACCCTGATTGGTGCCAAGATAAATTTTATTATTAAAGATAATGCTGGAGTAAACAGTACCAAACTGACCTGTTTTATCAAAATAAAAATATAAGGGAGAGTTAAGTTCTATGCGGTCGATCCCATTGTCAAGACCTGTCCAAAGATTTTGTTCATTATCGGCGTATAAGCTTAAAACAGTATTGTTCTGTAAACCGCTCGATTTATTGATCCGCTGCACAACTCTTCCATTTTCGTCAATAATGATCAGGCCATTAAGGATAGTGCCGTAAGCAAAATATTTACCCAATAAACTTACTCCATTGTTAAGTTGGTAGGTTTTAAGATAGCTATTTGCTGATGTGTTTAGCGGCGTAAAATCTTTTCCGTCATAGGTAAATAATCCGTTTTTACTGGTGCCGATAATGAGGCCGGTGGTTTTGTAAGGAAGGATAGAAAGAATTCCTTCTTTGCCAAGTTTTTCACTATTTGGGATGTGGACCAATTTGTTGCCAATGAGCTCGAACAAACCTTTTTCCAGTACTTCAATTAAGTACCTTTTGTTCACCTTATGAAGAAACAGAAAGGATGATGGCGATTTTACAACCTCGATTTTGTTGTTTTTATAGAGAAATATTTTCGAAAAGGATTGAAAGATTACCCTATCCTGATCTACATATATTTTCCAGACTTCATCATTGATTTTTATTCCTTTTGGCAAAAGATTGGTAAGTGAGCTATAGGTTAACTTGTTGCTTTTAATCGACCAAAAGCCAAATTCACCAAAGCTACCGGTATAAATTCTTCCTTTATCATCTGTTGCGACCGATCTAACAATTTGCCTGTTGGGCATCTGATATTTCTGCCAGTAGCGGCCATCGAAAGTTAAAAGTCCTTCAGCATTGCCAAAGTACATCACACCATTTTTATCTTTTGCTATACTCCAGTTCTGGTTTCCTGAAGAATAAACCGATTTTGGATAATTTTCTATATATGGAACGCCTATGCTTTTAATTTCTGATGCATGGGCATTTATTGCGAAGCAGGATAATAATAATAATAGGAGCCGGAAATGGTTTAGCATAAAATGGTTAATAGGTAAAGCCATTAATACACAAAGTAAATGAAAAATTGTTTAATAAGGGCGATAGATGGTTGATGGTTTAAGGAATCAAGCGCGAAAAAACATCATAACCTCGATTTATTAAAAATTATTCACAAGTGATTAATTTTTAGCCTTTGCTGAACGCGATCGTCATGCTGAATTTATTTCAGCATCTTTCCTGCAAGATAGATCCTGAAATGAATTCAGGGTGACGACACTATTATTATCACGGTTTCAAGAGGTTGTCAAACTTGTAATAACCTCTTGCCATTCTGTTCATCTATTGAAATGTAAAATTCTCTTGAGAAGAGTGCTATGTTTCTAGTAACTTTAAATTCGTTACGCCTTCACTGCTACCGGCTGCGGAACCTTTACATAATAGCCTGTACCATCGTAAGGGCGCTTGCGTGGATTGGTAGTGCACTCCGCTGAGCAACAGCCCTGAAGCTGATCACCGCATTCATCGCATTGGGTAATGTGCTCATTACATTCCGGATTGGCGCAGTTAATCATTTTAGGGGTAGTTTTACCACAGTTATAACAAACTGAAACAATGGTAGGGTTTACCGCATTTACATCAACAGCAATGCGGTTGTCGAAAACATAACACTTACCTTCAAAATCCTTTCCACCCGCTTCTTTTCCATATTTAATAATGCCACCATGTAATTGGTAAACATCGTTAAAGCCATGGTGTAAAAGCAAAGCAGAAGCTTTTTCGCATTTAATACCTCCGGTACAATAGGTTAATATTTTCTTGTCTTTATATTGGGCAAGTTGATTAATCTGTTCAGGGAAATCGCGGAAATTCTCGATATCGAGTGTTAATGCATTTTTAAATTTACCAAGATTGTGCTCGTAATTGGAGCGGACATCCAGGATAATTACATCCTCATCATCTTTCATTTTCATGAAATCTACAGGCTCTAAATGTTTGCCTGTTTTTTCATTCGGATTAATGATCGAGGTATCTCTTAAACCAGAATGAACAATTTCGGATTTATAACGGCAGTGCATTTTCAGGAACGAGGGCTCCTCAACATCATCTATTTTAAACTCTGTTTTTGCAAACCTTTCATCGGCATGTACTGCTTTCATGTAAGCGTCGCAAGCCTCAACCGTACCAGAAACAGTGCCGTTTAAACCTTCATCAGCAACGATAATACGGCCAACTAAACCTAATGATTTACAAAATTTAAGGTGATCGGCAGCAAATTGTTCTGCCTCTGCTATGTAACTATAGCAATAGTAAAGTAATGTCTGATATTTTTCCATAACGCTGTTGATACCGTTGCAAACGGCGTTTAAAGCGGGGCAAAGATAATAAAAAAAGGTAGAAGGTAGAAGGTAAGGTGGAAGGTTTTTAACTCCTGATTTCAGAATCTTCCCTTTTTAGGAAAACAGCCAAAATTGGCTGAGTATACCTTACGCCTTATACCCTACGCCTTAAACCTTATTATAAGGTGTAAGCTATTCTAAATCCTTGTGTTAATTTGCGGGCACCGTCGTAAGCAAAGCCATAACTGGCCCTTAATACCAGGCGTTGGAAGCCGAAATAAAATTCTTTATAATTTCTTTTTTCTGGAGAAGACAAATAGCCACCCCCAATAAACTCTTCCAATTTAGCTTTACGCAGTAACGGCACTTTATTTGTGAAAAAGCCTGCAAAGTTATGCTCTAAATGCGCTTCGAAGTATTGCTGATTGGTACTAAACTGATAAAAATCTAAATATTGAAACTTTCTTATATTAGGAGGGAAGATGGTAGAAATGTTACCTGAAAAATGTTTGAAATCAGGATAGTACATCTTTGCATTATTAAGAAACTTTCCTGCCCCAACCAAAAATGAACTATAGCCCAATAACCCTAGGCTAATTCTATCC
>NZ_JBFTRT010000119.1:0-10543 GCF_056399685.1 Pedobacter sp. 01N416 | reverse complement strand
CACCAGTTTCACGGCTTTACCCGCTTTATTGGTTTCAGTTTTGCCCTTTATATTCAGCCATTGAAGCTTGCTATCTGCTCTGTTTAGCCTTACCTGCACGTCTACGCCGCCCTCAGCCTGAATATTTTTTAGGGCCTCCTTAAACACTGGGAGATCATTTGCTGATATATGTGGGTAGTAGCTTTCCAGTGTCCAATGCGCTTGCCTTTGCGGGTAGCCAAAGATTTCATCATGGTCGCGGGAACGAAAAACTTCTTTTGTCTCAAGGTCCAGTTCCCAGATAGCTGTACGGGTATATCTAAGGGCAAGGTTCAGACGCTTCTGGCTCTCCTTCAGCTGTTTCATTCCGGAAATATCGTCCAGTACAGTAAATCCAAAGGTTTCCCCCTGGTCGTTATAGAGGATCGTAGTTACATCAACCCATACGCGGCTGCGGTCTCTTCGGTACAGGCAGGCCTGCAGCTTAAAGAATGGCACCTGTCTAGACCAGATCTCTTCCTGGAGGCAATGCCAGTGTGCGATATGTTCTTCACAGGCATGATCCAGAATTTTTGTTCCCTCAATTTGTTCTGGCGGATAGTCCAACAGTTCGCAAAGCGCCTTATTCACCTTTAAGATGGTCAGGTCTGACCGAATGATCTTTGAGGCCACACTGGTAAGTTTAAATATAGCGTTGAACTTATCATCACATTCTTTGAACCGTTTCTCAAAATTATCTTGCGCTCTATTTTCTTGCATAACAATTTCAGCTGATAGAGTGATAACATTTACAGGCCAAATATGTTTAGCTGTTACAGATAAACTGTCTTTCATATGGCATGCCCATAGTGAAACGACAAGTAAATTCAGGACGGTACACTGGTGAGGTGTTCTTTCGTCAATATTTTATTGCCGATTTCTTAACACCTGGTAATTACTGGTATGAGTTTGAACGCATACCAGTGAATAAGAAATTACTTAGCTAAGTAGGTCATACCACCGTCAACAAGGATTTCGGTGCCARGCAAAAACGAAGATTCTTCAGAAGCAAGGAAAACCGCTGTTTTACCAATGTCTGAGGGTTGCCCGATCCTGCCTATCGGCATTGCGCTTGCAAATTGTGTTTTCACCGCATCAATGTGCTCTGCAGGAACGAACTTATCAAATGCAGGTGTGTCTGTAGTACCCGGTGTGATTACATTTACCCTGATCTTTCTTGCTAGCAAGTCGTTAGAAAAGCTTTTCGCCAAAAAGATCACTGCAGCTTTTGCAGCGCCGTAAAGTCCAAATGATGGGTATGCCCGGTGTGCGGCATTTGACCCGATAAGAATTACAGACCCGCCATCATTCATATAAGGTAATGCTTTTTGTACCGTGAAATAAACGCTTTTCAGGTTAAGGTCCATGGTTTTGTTGTAGTCCGCCTCGCTCACATCTGCCACTGTTCCGGTTGTTCCTGCACCAGCATTGGCTACCAGTACATCTATTTTGCCAAATTTTTCAGCATTATCTTTAAAAACCCGCTCTAAATCGGCAAGGTTAGTTACATCTGCGTTGATGGCTATAAAATCATTGCCCAGTTGAGCAGCAGCAAGTTCTAAAGTTAGGTGATTCCTACCTACAATAGCTCCGGCGGCGCCTTCACTTTTAAATGCTTCAGCAATACCAAATCCAATACCGCTATTGCCGCCTGTAATTACGGCTACTTTGTTTTTTAATTTACTCATGATCTTTGAATTTAATGTTGATCCAAAGATGCACCTGTGCAACGGACTACAACTTATCAAAAGTCATTAAATAGGCTTGACAAAGATCAAGCTATTTTGAGGAGTTCTTCCTGATCCGGCTCAAGGTTTCTGGTGTTAAACCCAGGTAGGAAGCAATTAAATTTTGCGGGAACCGCTGTATAAAGTGTGGATAATCGTTAACGAGTTCTTGAAACCGTTCTTCACCAGTTTGGCTGATGGAAGACTGCATCCTTTTCTGGGCAGCTATGGTGTTGTTTTGACTCAGCACGTTCTGCATCGCTGAAAAGGCAGGAATAGGCTTTATGAATTCTTCTACCAGGTTATGGGTGATTTGTAAGATCTCCATATCTTCCAGCGCTTCTATGTTAAAACGGCTTGGTGTCAGCTTGTAAAAACTTTCAAAATCGGCTAACCACCAGTTTTCAATACTTAATTTTAATATATGCTCATGCCCCTTTTCATCCACCGTAAACGTCTTGGCAGCCCCTTTCACAATGAAGCCAGTATACTTACATACATCCCCTTCCTGTAAAAAGTATTGTCGCTTGCGGATTTTTTTAGGTTTAAAATGTGCGATAAATACTTGCTTTTCTTCCGCTGAAAGCATTTTACCAGAAAGTTTTTGAACGTAATCGAACAGCGCTTGAAAATTATCCATCTTTAGGTGCTTAAGGAGAATCTTCAAAAATAAAACTTTCAGCTTATTTTATGCTGCCTTTTTAATTATTCAAACTTGTTCTGCTCAGTTTCAGGAAAAGTACTTCATCGAATCGACGAATATGGCTTGCCTGCCATAACGAAAATTACATGTCCATCCATTAATTAGGTTGAAAGCAGCACATCTGGTCGTTTTTGAACGAGATTACCAATTAATTGAACGAATAAGCAAAACGCCTTAACCTTACTATAGCCACTTTTGTAAACAACAATTACATATCAACAAAAAAGACTATGGGACTATCAGGTTTAGGAATTTTTCATACCATCATTGGTATCGTGGCCATTGGAGCGGCAATCATTTCATTTGTACGCTTTGGCAAAATTGATTTAATGCATCTTAGCGGTAAAATATACTTTTATACTACTGCTGTTACGGCTTTAACTGCATTGGGAATCTCCAAACATGGAGGCTTTAATCCCGGGCATATTTTTTCGGTATTCATTTTTATTTTAGTGGTGGTGGCTTTTTGGCTTTCGGTAAAGCGAAGTACCAATAATAGGGCCCGCTATATAGAGAATTTTTTACTCTCTTTCAGCTTCTTTCTGTCGCTCATTCCCACCGTGAACGAAACCTTTACCCGGGTTCCGCTGGGGCATCCACTGGCTAAAAATCCTACCGATCCTATAATTGCCCAAACATTGCTCGTGCTCTTAATCGCATTTGTTGCCGGGGCCATTTACCAGTACATTAAACAACGTAACGCGCTTAGAATACGGTAAACCAAAAATGCGATTTTGGAATAAAAAATCTTTTTATACCGGATAAGTTAATGCATAGGCGCAGAAAAGCCAAACCATGCATTAGTTTTTCTATTTTTATAGCTGAAGGTTTTTTTTAATATGATCATTGACCATAAAAAATACGATTTGTTTGGTAAATCCATTATCCAGAACATCAGGATAAAGGCACCTTTTACCTTCGATTTTCCCATTACCGATAATGCCTGTTTTTTGTACATGTTGCAGGGTGAAATGCAATATCACCGCGGCGAAGACCGGGTAAATATTCCGCATAAACATGCTTTGTTTTTAAATTGTATCCAGGCCAGCAAAACCATCAGTAACTTAAATGAAGGGGGGATTAACGAAATTATGGTCGTTAATTTTCATCCCGATATTTTAAAGCGGATCTACGACCGGGAGATGCCGGTTATACTTCAGGCGTCCGATCGGATGATTTCGAACAAAAGTGTCGAAGTTTTAAACAATAGTTTTTTAATCGAGAAATATATTGAAGGCTTGCTGTTTTATTTTCAGCATCCGGCACTGGTTAACGAAGATATACTGGTTTTAAAGTTAAAAGAAATTATCCTGCTGCTGGCCCAAACCGCTAATGCCCAGGCCATACAAACCATATTTGCACAGCTTTTTTCGCCTACTACCTATACCTTTAAGCAAATTATTGAGGCCAACCTGTTTGAACAACTCAGTATCGATGCCCTGGCACAATTGAATAATTTGAGTTTATCGTCTTTTAAACGCGAATTTGCCAGACATTACAACGATACACCGGCCAATTATATCAAAACCAAAAGGCTCGAAAAAGCTGCCGAAATGCTGTTAATTTCAAACGAAAGGATTAAAGATATTGCTTTTAATTGTGGCTATAATGATTTGGCCAATTTTACCAAAAGCTTTCGCGATAGGTATAAGTGTACACCTAGTGATTTTCGGGAGCGTTAGTAGGGGGACACGACAAATTTGTATACGCAGTCGTCATCCTGAACTTGTTTCAGGATCTTTCCTGTTGCAAAAGATGCTGAAACAAGTTCAGCAGGACGTAGTGGCCTCACTGGCTCAAGTCTTAGTGCAGAGGACAACGGGCTAGATGAATGCGCATGCATAGTAATAATTAATTAAGATTTTCTCAAAGAGATTTAGGGATTAATTTAGTGAAAGCACAAGTCTGCCCATTGCATTAGGCTTGACATTAAGACTTGCGCTAGATAGCGCTAAAACCATCAAACAGCTGAGCCGTACAGGCAAAATATTTGAGCCGTAGAGGAAAGCCTTTGGTATTTCGAATGTTGATCTTTGTTTCATGAACAACATCACAAAAATTCAGTTGGGTCAAGATGGCCCTTTCGTATCTAAACTTGGTTTAGGTTGTATGCGCATGTCTTCCGTATGGGGTGGTGCTACACCCAGCGAAACAGAAAGTATTGCCACCATTCRGGAAGCATTAGATAGTGGCATTAACTTCTTAAATACAGGCGACTTTTATGGTGCCGGTCATAATGAAATGTTAATTGGCAAAGCGATTAAAGGCCGGCGCGACGATGCCTTTATCAGCGTAAAATTCGGTGCCATCTTTCACAACGGCCAGTGGCTGGGGTTAGATCTGCGGCCCCTTGCGATCAAAAATTTTATCAATTACTCGCTAACGCGTTTGGGTATCGAAACCATCGACCTCTACCAGCCTTGCCGAATGGACGATAGCGTACCGGTGGCAGACATCATCGGAACGGTTGCCGACCTGATTAAAGAAGGTAAAGTGCGGCACATTGGTGTATCTGAAATTACGGCTGAGCAGCTCCGTCAGGCAAATGAAACCCACCCCATAAGTGCGCTGGAAATCGGCTATTCGCTGGCCGACCGTCAGATCGAAAATGAACTGCTGCCTGCAGCAAAAGAGTTAGGTATTGCAGTAGTGGCCTTCGCCAATACCGCAGAAGGTTTATTAACCGGCGACATGAAAGCGCCACTTGCCGAAAATGATTACCATAACCATTTCTCCCGTTTTCAGGGCGAAAATCTGGTTCATAACCTCGAAAAAGTAGAAGTATTGAAACAATTGGCCCACAACAAAGGCTGTACACCTACACAGCTTGCTATTGCCTGGGTAAAGGAGCAGGGCGATCATATCATGCCTTTAGTAAGCATGAGCCGCAGATCGCGCCTGCCCGAAAATATTAAAGCGCTCGATATTGTATTTACGCCGGAAGAAATGAATACTTTAAATACTACTTTTGCAATAGGTGCCATACGTGGCGGTACTTATTTACAACGTTAAATGACCAATCCAAAAGAAATCCTCCCAGGCCTAATCTTTTATTCTTACCTCTCTGCCCAGCGGAAAGAGAAAGTGTGTTTCTGGAACCACCATACCCTGGTATTGCAGGTTTCAGGGCAGTTCACTTTAGAAACCGCTGGGCAAAGTATTTCGATGGCCGGAGGAGAACTGTTGTTGATTGGCAAAAACCAGTTGGGTACGCTCACCAAAACACCGCTACCCGGAGGGAACTATGAAACCATCGTCATTTCCCTTCAGGAAGAGCTTTTGCGCAAGATCGTATTGGAAGAAAAGTTAACCGCAGACCATAAATACATTGGTCCGCCAAATATCCTGATTCCATCAAACGAATTTCTCAAAGGCTATTTCCAGTCTATTGTTCCCTATGCCCGAAGCTCGGGTGCCACCATGACCAATGAAATGGGTATTTTGAAAGTGAAAGAAGGAATTAAATTGTTATTGCTTGCCCTACCGGCACTGCGTAACTTTTTATTCGACTTTTCAGAACCCCATAAAATAGACCTGGAAAAGTTTATGCTGAGCAACTTTCATTTTAATGTGCCCATCGAAAAATTCGCGCAGCTAACTGGCCGCAGTCTGGCCGGTTTTAAACGCGATTTCCTGAAAACTTTCGGTGCACCACCCCGCCAATGGCTGCAGGATAAACGCCTAAGGGAAGCCAAACACCTCATCGAAAGCAAACATCAAAAACCTTCTGCCATTTATCTCGACCTTGGTTTCGAAAGCCTGTCGCACTTCTCACATGCTTTTAAAAAGAAGTTTGGTATGGCGCCTACGGCGCTGAATGCGTAGGTATGGGTTTAAGGAAAGTACAAGCCTCGTGTTTTTTGAGAACACCGTGCTAAGACTTGCTAGATAAGGGTATGCTTAAAATAGGATAGTATGGAAAGAGTCTGGATCAAGCTCTAGTCAAATTTATTCTGGTATGTAAACTGATGTGTTTTTGCTTCATTTTGTTAACAAACAGCTAGCAACTTGTTGAATAAAATACCGAATCACCTTCTTATCTTAGTACTTTCTAATCAGTGCATCAAAATATGAACATAGGCAATACGGTATACAGAGGGAATACGTTCGAAGAAAAGGGCTTTCAATTATTAAAATCAGTTTTTGAAAACGGTGACTTTCCTGTATTACCGCAGTGTTGCACGTTTCGGGCAAAGCCCAAATACAAATCGATTATACTTGATGAATGGATCGAGTTTGACATGAGCATTGAAGTTCGTACAAGACCGGAAGAGAATCCCTTGATGATTTTTTTGGTCGAAATGAAAGACTATAAAACGACCATTCCGGGCAATGACGTTGGTGAATTCATCAACAATATCCAATCCATTGGCGGGCTAAACATTCATCCGATTTTCATCAGTACTACAAATCTTCAGCGCAAGGCTCAAAAGCTGGCAAATGCGCATAAGGTTGTATGGATAAAAATCGAAAAGGATACCTTTCATACTAAAATATATAATTCAAGAAAGCGCAAAGCATGCCTTGTTGATACAGACTTTGCTCAAACTGCTGCTGAACTTGAAAAGCTAAGGTTTCTGAGTGAACTAAGCAATCTCGGCGTTGGCCAGGGTGTAGCAGAAATCAACTGGTCAGAGCTGATAGAAAAAGTTATACGACACTCGCTTTTAGGTTATCTTACGGGAAAGACCGGCGAGATTTCTGAAGTTACAGGCGTAGAGCGTCTTTCAGGAGAACTGCTGGAAGAAATGGCCAATAACCTGTTGGATGATTTTAACCCTCATATCAGAAAGCACCACCTTGGGCTTAATATGGAAAGTTTTATGGAATACCTTAAAGAAAAACATAAACTTGAAGTATCAATAGAATCCATCGAACAACCTCAGGGTCGTGAAATCCTCGGCCTTTGTATCGCTAAAGAAAGGAAAATCATTATTGATTCCAGCATCAGCGATACGGACCGCTTCAATTTTATATTGGCTCATGAAATTTCGCATTTCTTTCTGCATAGACATCTAACCATTGAGCAGTCTGCCTACGACAGCCAATCGGATTCGATATTCAACCCTTTAACGGGAAGGCATGACTTGGTCAATGACCGGAATTGGATAGAATGGCAAGCCAATAAATTTGCGGCCTGTTTAATGATGCCAGAATTGAATACCGTAGTTAGGCTGATAGAATGCCAAAGTATAAGAGCCAGACGCAGGCCTAACCATGTTCACGTTGACAATGTGCCAGAAAATTGGAGCAATTTTCTGTTGACCATTGACCATTTAAGCAACTACTTTGGGGTAAGTCACAGGGTTATGGAATACCGTATGGCCGATATTGGTGTGCTGGCTTACGGAAAAAGTTTCAGAAGGCCTAACCGGATTTCTAGTGAACTTAATGTACATGCCAAACCGATCAGCCAGCTGATGTCAAAAGCCTTAAATCAGATTGAAGTGGCATGCAGTCAGCCTCCACGTTCATTGAATTATTCTGACGAAGAGGCACCATTTTAGTTAATATATAATAGTAAAGAAAAAAATACATTCTTTTCAAAGGTGTAGTGAATAGCTATTTACTATACCTTATCGCGAATGAGTATGCCTCGCTAGTGTATGCTTGTCGCGTATGAATGTGGATTTAATTATGTGCCATGGTTTTTGATGTAAATCTATATTCAGCAGAATTTTATATTTGAAATGCAGTAAATACTTAAAGTTAGTTGGAAGGCTTTTAAACAAAAAAGCCCATCTTTCGATGAACTTTTAGAAATTCTATTCCATAGAGAGAATTTGGTCGGATTTTGGTGAAATCAAGTTTTCAATAAATTCTATGACTTCATTGTTAAGACGATCATCCAATTATCACATGCCAATCAGGATCGGATTGAGTTAAGTGACAGAGRAATATAGTGATCAAGAATATAATGAAGAGAGGAAAAAGCTAAGTTTTATTGTCTTTGGGAAAACTGATGATGAAATCAACAAAGCACTGGATTCGATGTTCAGTAAAATTTTAGAAGAATGCAAGAGGAACTCAAAAAGATCACTGTCTAACCAAGAATAGTCTGAAATATGTTTCATACACAAACCACCCCGGATCCCAAAACTGGCGGATACTTTATTGCCGCCGAAGCGAAAACTGCCGTAGATGTAAACCCTGCATATTATTATGCTATGCACGAAAAAGAAGTTGCTTTGACAATGGCTCGTTCTTATTTTAAGTTGCTTAACCAAAGGCTAGGCTATGTTGGGGAAAAGAAAATTATTGAGCGTGCTGCCAGAGATTGGCAGGTGCGGTATCAAGCTGCTCTGAAATATGAATTGCCAGAGATGTTTAAAAAAATCCTGTTCTCAACCAAGAAAAAGGAACAAATAGAGTTGCTTCGCGAGGCAAGATTAAATCATGAGCTATTTTTTGCTTTTATTATCCAGTCTTCTGATACATTTGGTTATAAGTTTTCAGTCTATACTTTTGAGCACAAACCAAAACAATTAATTGGCAAAAAATATCCACGATTCATTTACCGTAATCCAGATAATGAGATTGAAACTGCTGGGAAAACCGATCTAACAAATAACCAATTACATCTGGCCATAACTGAAAACCATCGTGTAATCGTAAACTTTTTTGCCAAAGGAGGTGTATGGCATTGCCTGTTTCGTACTATGAAGGGGATTTATGGAAAAGAGAAGGCTCATGAAGCTGAGCCCCATATGCACTATGTTTCATCAGCGTGGGGATATTCCAGAGCTCAAGTTTTAGAAGAGCTTGCTAAAGAAAGATATAGTCTTAAAAGTGCACATTTACCTTTTGATCCAAGAGAAAAGGACGATAACACTGAGGGATAGACACTGACAGGTCAGTAGGAAAGGCTGATAAATTTTGAATTATGTATCGGTTAGCTATCTAAAATTAAATCTTGATAAGTATTTATGCCCTCGCTGGCGCATGTGTACTGCGTATGCATGTTTGCTAGAGCGGAAACATTTGAGGTTAATTAAAAAAAACTATAAACAAAAAAAGCCCATCTTTCGATGCGCTTTTAATCGGTAGAGTTAAGCTAAGAATGTTCAACCCTACATAGAAATAATGAAGCAATAATAACTTTTGAAAAACATTGAAAAATAAAGTTGACRGACAGTATAAGAATCAGAAACTTAAAACTTTGTCGAGTATTCTGCTAAGGTTTTATATCCGCAAGTTCTGTTAACGGCCATTCTTCTTTCAAAAGGTCGGGGGTGATCGCTAAAATTTCCTGGTTTCTGATAAAATGGAGGTTTATTATAAATAAAATGTGATCAAAGGTAATCGGGATGAGTATTGTTGATGATAGCAATATATTTATAAGTTGATTTCTATCTGATTTGAAAAACTTCTTTGATAACTTTTGATCAGAATCTAGAATTTCCTTCAATCTTGAATCTAGTTGCCCTAACTTAAAGGTAAGTCGGAATTTGTTTCTTAGCATAGCCTCCCAATTTCTGTTCTTATAGTGATGGTAAGCAATGTCTTCAAATAGTGCTTTTAGAGCGAGGTCACTAGTTTCCAGAGATGCGTATATGCCATTGAGCATTCTACTTTCAGTTTGTAGGCCATCCCATTCACTACTACACTTATATCTTAAGTTATGGTCTACCTCGTGCCAGCCTTCTGACAATGTAGTACGGAACTGTATCTCGAAAGTGCTGTCAACGAAAGCGAATTCATCCGTTTTTTTTGCCTTTAGCTCGTTAAATGTATTTTTTAAATCTACTGGCAGTGCACAGATCATGTTTTTTCTTAAGGGTTTAAAAGTATCTGATTCAGGCTGGTCATAAACGAGATCGATTTTTTCAAAAATAGATGTACATATTTTTATTATTGGTTGAATATCATCATTAAAATAAGTCGTAATCCTGAATCCTATTAGATCTTGCATTTGCTTATCAGATTTATCATATTCTTTTCTCTTAAGCTTATCCTTTACCGAACTATCATCCTTGATCCTAGAAAATAATCTAAAAAGAATTCCTGAACGTTTAAGTTCTGTTTCTAATTTTATTCTGATATTTCTTTCAATAATTTCGAGTGCGTGCTCATTCATACTAATTCGGTTCTGTAA
>NZ_JBFTRT010000118.1:0-10574 GCF_056399685.1 Pedobacter sp. 01N416 | reverse complement strand
GTTCCAACCTGCCTTAATATAATCTTTAGCATACTTGTCGGTTTGAACTTTTGAAAAATGTTCGTTCATGTACTGTCCGAATTTGTATTCCGAATTCTCATTAACCATCTCTTTCTTCGATTTTTTGTCAATCAACGATTTGATCGTACCACTTTGTTTGTCGAAGGTGATTTTAAAAAATTCGTTCTCCATCATTGCGTTTTCCGTATCCAGTGAAAGATTCGATTTTGGAATTACTGCTTCCTCATCAGATGAAACGAAAGTACTGTAACCCATCGCCGGGATACGATTGGCCTGGAACTGAAGAATATTTTTATTTCTGACAATCGGAACCAGCTCCCCTGTAGCTACATTTTTCAACGTCTTTTTGAAATTTGTGCCAGTTTGAAGGGTTACTAAATCATTACGTTCCCATGGAAGTGGGTTGTAAACCACGATACGGTTTCCTGCTACATTTACAGCAGCAGCCAAACGCTTCATCTCTCTGTTAAAAGTTGGAAGAATTAGTTTTTCTGAACCAGTAATATAATTCCCTTTCTCTTTCCAGGAATACTCAATTGCGTCATAGTATCCTTTTGCGCGTAGTTTTTCAAACTCATTGCCATAGGCCCAATAACCAGAATTGCCGTGGCTCATTGCCAAACCCCAGGTATGTTCATCAAAAAGGTTAATATTCTCTAATGACTGATCAACGATTGTATTGATGGGTTCTTCTGGTTTTCTTCCCCAGATAGCAGAAAGGGTACTGAATGCTTCCAGATTTAAAGTCGATTTGCTCAGGGCCCTACTCGATTTCATTTCACGCGGCATCGACATATAACCATGAATCCAGGTATCAGGCATGTCGCCTCTTACGGTAATCAGCTTTGGTTTTTCTTTGGCAATTGTGGTGTAAAAATCGGCCATACTGCCTACGCGCACTTTTGCACCCGGATTTAGTTTTTCAATATTGGCTACTGCTTCCCTAAATTCTTTGTAAGTTGGCGCGCCGCTGTTGTCATTAGTCTGAACGATAGCCAACCAGGTTTTATGCGTCCAGTCTTTTGGAGGCGCAGGACTTGTTCCGTAATATTCACCATAGTAAAAAGTCATCAACTTTGATTTGTCGGGACCTTCCCACCAGAACAATAAGGGAACTTCTGGTGATCTTGATGCGGGATTGCAGCCAATATGCAGAAATTTAACTCCTGCATTATTCAACAGGGTAGGCATAATCCAGGAATGGCTTGGCACATCTGACATTTTCGCATCTATTGGTAGCGGCAAACCTGCTTCTTTGCTTATTTTTGAAGCATATCCCAACGATTGTACCAGCGGTTCTAAATCACTAGATTCGGTTTCCATAGAAAAAGGCAGGGCATGAACAAAAAAGCGCCCATCTTTTATGGCTTTTTCAACTCTTGTTTTAACATCAGGTGTTGCTTTTGCAAGGATTTCTTTCATCGGCCAGCCTGAAATCGTCCATTTAAATTGTTGGTCTTTTGGCAAATCTTTTGACTGATCAACGGTATTCAAAGCACTTGTGATCATCGAATTAGCGTAATTGTAGCGAACGTTGTCTGACCAATCGGTATAACCAATATCAAAATGTGTTTTAAATACAACAATTACTTCTTTTACGCTAGTGTTTGTTTGCCCAACCACGCAAGTACTTACAAGTAAAAGCATGAATAAAGCAAAAACGAAATGTTTCATTTTTTTTATGATTTGGTTAGAAATTTCATTTTTAAGGGGACAGGAATCGCTCGAATTATTTACTATTACAAATCGTACAACTTCTTATAATCGACTTTAGGGATTGTTTTTCCGAAAGCATCTAATTCCTTATCTCCATCAAATAAAAGGGGAAAAAACTTCCCATCAAGCTGTTGATCCTGAGGCATTGGAGGAAAGCTGCTTAGGGCTTCTTGTCTATGATAGCCCGCCGTGTTTCCAAGCGTATGGTAACTCATTGTATTTAGGACTGTTGCCCTTCTCGGCCGGTCGGAAGTATTGGCATAAGAGCCATGCATGGTAAGCGGATGATGAAAACTGGCAAAACCTTTTGGCAGTTCGTTAGGTACCCGCTTTTCAAAGGCCTCCAATTGTTCTTGATTTAATATTTCTCTTACGGCATCCATATCTCCGGTTAACCCGGTAATAGGAAGTAAACCCCAGTTGTGGCTTCCCGGAACAAAGTAGAGGCAACCGTTTTCGGTATTGGCATCATCCAATCCGATCCAACAGGTGAGGTGGTGCATGGGTTTGGTAAATGTCCAGTAGGAAAAATCCTGGTGCCATGCCACTACCCCGCCGTGTTTAGCAGGCTTGCAGAACAGCTGGTCGTGAAAAATCCTAAAAGACTGACCCAACAATTGGTAAGCTGCCATGCGAAATGCAGGCGCCCATAACAAATCATGAAATCCTGATGTTAAACGCCAGGCACCGATTGCATGAAAGAGTACTTTGTTAGGGTCTTCGGATTCATTGCTTTCATAGTGGTAAAATAGTTTTTTATTTTCTTCGCTTAATGATTGTAATTTTACAAGTTCTGCATTGAGCAGATCTACCTGTTCTTCAGATAGAATTTTAATCCCTTTAACAAAACCATCCTTTTTAAAAGAAGCAATCTGTTCTTCGGTTAACATGTATTGTTCCCACTCCTTTGCCGTCTGTGGCTGGACAAACATGGTACTGATCGGATGGCTATAATCGGCTAAATCTTCAGAAAAAATTAAATTTCCCATAATCGTTGTTTTTAAAGCTTTATAAAAAAGTTATTATTTGATTTAAAACATCTTCTTTTAGTAGACATGATGTCTCAGCTTTTTTTGTTTTTATACTTATATATCGGCCTGCTTTTATTTCAGTATAAAGCTGGCAGGAGCATATCTGTTCAATGGAAAAGTGAGTTTGCTATTGGAAACGGAAAGTTGTTTTCCTTTTACTTCACCACGAAGATTTACCGGCGTGGCTTTAGTATAAGCTGATCCTTTGGGCAAAGTGACGGTAACATTTCCCGAAAGGCCTCCCTGCTCCCACAGCCGCAAAACAGTTCCGTTTCCATCGGGATTTTCGCCAAAAGCAGTTACCAGCACACTACCACGTGAAATAGCCAAGCCATCCTTTTTCCCCGCCAATTTCCCTGCTTCTCCTTCAGCAATTCCTGTCAACAATGGCAAACGGGCTTCCCATGAGTTTTGAACCAGGTTTGGTACCGTTGAGGTCTGCTTATCAACTGCCCATATACGAACTTTTTCACTCCATGTACCCTCTTGCCATAATGGAAAATTGGTATTCCACATGTTATTGTAAACATTGACAAATACCGATGGTATTTTAGGTTCATGATCTAAAGAAAACTTCCATAAACCTGGTTCTCCCAGGCTAATCAATGGAGAATCCATTGGAGATAGCGCAACCCCAGATTTATCTGATGCAGTAATTGAAACACCGGAATTTACGGCCATCAAATATTTGTTGGTTCCCTGAATAATGTCTGTGGCAGGATTTACCGGGCCACCCAAACGACCAACTGTAAAGGTAGGCTGCTTAACCGCGAATGGGAAACAAAGCCAGCCTCCTTCTGGCTGTTTATCAGGTGTTTTACCATCAACAAACCATTCTACATCTACGTAAGCCGAATTACGTGGAAAAGTAAATGTTAAGGTATAATGTTTAGCAAAACCTTTAGGATCAACAGCAGTTAAAGTTGCAACATCTTCAATATCTGAATGAGACACAGAAATTTTCCAATCATTTGGTGTAAAAGTTAAATAGGGCGCTTTTTCAGCATTGATCATTCCAGGTTTACCGAGATCATTTAAGCCCCAACCGTCTTTTACCCTGCTGTAGGCATTAAACCATTGATCTACTTCCTTTGTACTGAAGCGTTCATGCAGAAACTGACCGATGGCATATTTTGATGATTGATCAACTAATTCTCGGCCTGTCTTTTTTTCTATCAATGAAGCTATCCCACCCCTGTTTAAGTCGAAAATAATCTTAAAATAAGGTGTACTAAACGAAGATTGCGTATCACTTGTAAGGGTTAATTCTTTTAAATCATTTTGAGCATAAGAAACATAACCAGAGGCTTCTATTTCTTTAACATAAAAAGATTTGCCCTTTTCCCATGGGTTTTCAATGATCGCTGATCTTTTCCAGGGTAAGGGATTATAAACGACTAAACGTTTTCCAGCTACATTTACCGACTTTGCAAGCAGATTAAGGTGAGCTTTTAATTCATCCCCTACAATTTTGTTTGTATTCAGGATATACTCACGTTTTTTGTCGTACGAATTCAACCATTTTCTTTTACTTCCTAGTTTTGTATTTCTCGAATCGCTATTTTTTAGTTTCGAATAATCGCCATTTTCGGGAATAGGTTCTGCTTCAGCTTCTGCCAACCATTTTTTCCAATCATCACCATAACTGTAACGCGGGCCATACTCTGCATTCATACCCCATGTATGTTCGGCATACAACAGGCTTTGTTCGTAAGATTTTGCAAGTTTTCCGGAAATAGATCCACTTGCTATACCCCAAATTCCCATTTGTGTATGTAGTCCATCGAGCACTGATTCTAATGGACGTATATTTCGTGCAATCTTTGTTTCCTGCGGATTTGAAAGTAATCCCTGAATCCAGGTATCTGGCGTATCGCCTTTAACCGTAGGCAGCTTGGGGTTTTCAGCCAAAACTGCTTTTGCAAAATCGTCAAGGGTTCCGAAATGGATTCTCACTCCCGGCATCTCCTTTTTTGCATAGGTTAACAATTTATCAATTTCTTTCTCAGAGGGTGGCCCGTGGTTATCTCCGGTCATTTGCATGGCCAGATAATTCCTGCTTGGCCAATTTTTGGTGGGTTTAATATCAGAACCGTACAAAGCCGTGTAGTTACACAATATCTTCGAGCCATCGGCACCTTCCCACCAGAAAAGCTCAGGAAATCTTGGGTACTGGCTTGCCGGATTACAGCCTAATTGCAAGAATTTTATGCCTGCATGATTCAGTAAAGTAGGCAATACCCAGGAATGGCTTGGCACATCAGTCATTTTCGCGCTGATGGTTAGTGGAAGTCCGTAAGTTCTGTTAATTTGTGATGAATAACCAAGTCCGCGGACCAGATCTTCATAATCCAATGATTCGGTATGGGTGGTAAATGGAAGTCCGTGTACCACAATTGTCCCATCTTTGATCGCTTTTCCTATCCTTGCTTTACGATCAGCATCTTGCAAAGGGCCCAATATCTGAGCCTGTAATGGCCAGCCAGGAACCGTCCATGCAAATTGCTTTTCTTTGGGCTGGGTTGTGTTTTTTTCTATTACACCTAAAGCTTTATCCATCATCTCTTCCCGGTAACGTTTAAAAACATTTTCGGGCAGATCAGTGAAGCCTAAATCAAAGTGGGTTTTAAATACCACCCACACATCCGTTACCTTCGAAATTTCCTGATTATTTTTCTTCTGATCTTGAGCAACTGCGATTGTTGTGAATAACATCACAACAAAAAGCATCTGTATTTTTTGTTTCATAAAAGCTTAACTGTTATATCAAACACATTTTATAATTTAAGAACATGCCCTTCTTATTTACAATATCTCTCTTTCAGTAACTGCATCATATACAAATTGATATCCCACTGATTGGCTACTGGCATATTGGTTGTGGGTAAATGCACCATATATGGAGCAGGACCAAATTCAGTGGTAATTGTTAACACCTCCTGTTTACCATCCTGATATGCTTTTACAATGGCATCCCACCAGTTCAAATGAACATTCAATTCGGTTGTAAACTCTGGCAAGCGCGGATCTATTACCTGTGCACTCTGCGAATGGCCTACTCTTGAATGGAGATGCTCTACCTGTTTACATGCCAGTGCAAGCGCCTCCTGCTGATCTTCCAATAAACTTTCGGCTACATTACACCAATGAGAAAAATCGGCTGTTATTTTTAAATCCGGAAGTCTTTTTAAAAAATCATGTGTTACATGTGCTGCAAACAATGCTTTGTTACGGTGCGTTTCATGGCAAATCGTAATTCCGGTTTCCTGGGTAATTGCATTGGCAATAGCAAACAGTTCGGCATTCTGCTCAAAACTGAAATAATCTTTCCCCGTTTGTGTATTTATTTTTACTGGTTTTACCGAAGCATAAAAGCGTAAATATTTTGTATAACTCGCTTTATGTGCTTCAAAATCCTTTTCGAAAGATTGGTAATATTGCGCAATCAAAAACAGACTATGTTTTTTCAGTGCAGTTATCATTATACTTTGCTCATCTGAATTTTCAGAAACAGGAGCCTCAACACCATCGTATCCTGCCGCTTTTACCTTTCGGCAAAACTCATCCCAATTGATATTTTCGGAACCCCAGCGTGGGTAATAGAATTGTACTTTCATGATCTATTTTATTTCTGAATTCCAGGCTTTTTCAATTTCTTCCAGGCTTTTGCCTTTGGTTTCAAACAATTTCTTCTTGGCATACAAAAAGGAAAGGATACAGAAGAAAGAGAAGATAAAAAAGGTGGTTGCGATACCCAACCCATCTCTCATAATGGGGAATAACATGTTTACAACCCAATCTGAAACCCACATGGTCATAATACACATCGACAAAGCTGTTCCTCTGATGTGGGTGGGGAATATTTCTGTGGAGATGACAAATTTTAATGGCCCTAGCGAGAATGCAAAGAATAGTAGAAACAGAATAATACTAAATAACATGAACCACCCGGTGATATTCATTAAAAAGCAAACCCCTGTTAAAGCCAAAGCCCCTGCTGCACACAATGAGCCGATGATATATAAGGGTCTGCGTCCCCAGGTATCTACTTTTGAAATGGCGATAAATGTAAAAAGCACATTGGCCGATCCCAAAATTACCTGATAAAATAAGGCATCGCTGGTAACAATACCTGCTGATTTTAAAATGGTAGGACCATAAAAAATCACCCCGTTAATTCCGCTGAACTGCGATAAGGCTGTAAGAATGGTTGCCAGTGCCAACAGTTTACTTAAGGGCAAACGCATCAATTCTTTATAACCGCCAGATTTTTGACTGGCCATTTCTTTAATGGAATCGAGTTCTAAACGACCTGTTTCGCTTCCGTTTATTTTAATTAGGGTGTTTAAAGCCTCTTCATTTCTGCCGTATTGTACCAGCCAGCGCGGGCTTTCGGGCACGATTAACAACAACAAACAAAATGCTGCTGCCGGAATAACCCCAACGATAAACATTCCGCGCCAAACGTTTTCAACAAATAACCAGTGCAGCACGCCCTCGCCGGCACCTGCATTGGCTGTGGCGTAACGTTGCAAAAATAAATTACTGATGTAAGCCGCTAAAATTCCTATGGTAATGGCCAGCTGATAAAAAACGACTAAACGACCTCTTTTTTGCGAAGGTGCTACTTCAGAAATATAAAGTGGAGATACATTAGAGGCCACACCAACTCCCATACCGGCCAAAACGCGGAAGAAAATTAATACAGGATAGGCTTCTGAAAATGCGAAACCAATGGCACTGATTAAAAATAATATGGCGGAGACAAACAATACCTTTCTTCTCCCAACTTTATCGCTGAGGTAACCCGAAAAGGATACTCCGACAATACAGCCCAGCAAAGCGCATGACACAAACAGTCCCTCCTGTGCGGATGACAATCCATACTGCGACTTTAAAGGCTCGATAATACCGCTGACGACGGCCATATCAAAACCGAATAAAAAACCTCCTAATGCTGCAATAAGCGTTATCAGGAAGATAAAATAATTTGTTTCTTGTTTTCTCATAATGTTTGGTTATTTGGCTGTTTTTATTTAGTTATTTGGTTAGGTTCAACAACAATCTTCTTTTACATAGGCAACTACCAAAAAGGCTTTTTGCGTTCCTGAGTACCGAACAGTATATTCTGTTACTGCTGCAGGTATTACAAATGTTTCAGCATAACTGAACTGACTGGTTTTATCACCGACAATCACCGCTATCGATTCACCTTCAACCAGCATGCAGATGTGGCATTGTCCATTTGTGGCAATAACTGTTTCTCCAACAAACTCATATCGGTCTACCGCGTAAAAATGCTCCTTATGTGTTGAAAGTGATACTTTCCTTCCTCCATTCCATTCGGTTGATACCTGTTGTTTAGAAATTAGCTCTTGCGGAACGTAATCGCCCTTTCGATCGAAATAAAGATTCTTAAAAGCGTGTTCTATATTAATGGGTCTAGGTTTACCGTTTAAGCCCAATCGCAACCAATCGTACATTTTGAAAGTGAAAATGTATGGCGTACTGCTGATCTCCAGCACCATATTATTCTTTCCAGATGCATGGACCGTTCCATTTGGAATGAGAAACAGATCGTGTTTTTGTGCATTAAATTTCTGCACGTATTTTTCGGCATCCATTTTAATGCCCTGGTTTTGTGCATCCAGTAAAGCAGTTTTAAACTCTTCAGGATTAATATCTTCCTGAAAACCCAGATAAACTTCGGCGTCGGGTTCACAATCGAGAATGTAATAGGTTTCATCCTGTGTAAAATTTTCACCAAAATTCTCTTTGATATAGGCCGTACGCGGATGGCATTGAATCGAAAGATTTCCGCCATCATAGGTATCTAGAAAATCAAAACGGATCGGGAATTCAGTTCCAAACCTTGGGGCTGCTTTTCCTAAAAGTTTCGTATTATTATAAAACAACAGAAAATCGAATGAGACTTCGAGTAGATAGTGATTACCTTCGATAACAATTCCATTTTCGGGAGTGATCAGTTCAAAAGACCAGGCGTAGTTTATTTCTTCCTGATTAAGTCCTTTGATATGCTTTTTCATCCAGTTCCCGCCCCAAATGCCCGCTTCAAACCAAGGCCTTGCGCGAAGCGGCTGTTCGAGCATTTTGTGCAAAGTATTCCTAAAATCATCACCATGCATCCATGTAATTTCAGTCGTGCRCTGTTCATCAACAATTATATCCATTTTGGAAAGCAACTGCTGTTTATGTTTGTTCAACACAGGCCAATCCACAAAATATGCCCGTTTATACATCTGGGTATTATCAGCGCGATCTGTACAGCCGATATTTTTCGCCACACCGGCCCTCATCCTATATTGAATTTCATTTTTGGGCAGGTCTACATATAACAATGGCCCTTTCCAATTGGCCAGTCCGGCGCCCGTTCCATAGAGAATGCACAGATCAACAGATGGATCGGGCTGTAACATCTTCAATTTTTGCACATCAAAAAAATCAGACAGACCGCCCTGGTATTTATCTCCAAAAACCGGATCGGCACCATTTAAATTGGCACTCACCATCGCTTCGATCTCCTGAGTAGGTTTGAGGCAAGAATTGATATCGTACCAGAATACTTTTCTGTTTTTCGAAAGCAAACATGCATGTAACTGTGTCCTGAAATCCTCCCATAAAACGCCTTCAAAACCATCAATGATGATCGTTTTCTCCTGATCTATTTTATCGGCCAGCGTATCAAAACCAGCGTAAACCTGAGCGTCTGAATGAAATGATGGAAAAACATTATAACCCGGACCGTTAGCTACAATAGCACTTAAGGGTAAAACGGGTTGACTTGTTTCTCTTTTTAATTTCTGATCAGTATCCATGTAAATATTTGTTTTTTTGCCCGCAATAACCGCGGCTCCCCTTAAGATGCATTCTTCGGTATCACCGCAGAAAGTAATTTTTATTGTTTTATTCAGGTGTTTTAAGCTTTCTTTCAGTGGCGTAACAAACAGTGAACTGGCTTTTGCAATGTTGCCGCCAATAACCAGTTCATCACATCCGAACCGCGCTAACCAGGTCTGTAAAAAAGCGCCGAGGTTGGTGCCGAATCGCTCGAAAATAGAACGTGAAAGATCTGTGTTCATTAATGCTATATCTTTTACAGATGCTGCCTGTTTACCACATAATGTTTTGTATTCATTTAAAAACCAGCGCACCGAAAAATAATCATCGGCTTTGGCATCGAGAAAAGGCTCATCGTAAAAAGCGCCCGAAACCGGTAATGAGGGATCGCTAGTAAGCAAGGCTCCATTTTCCATAAAGGCAGAGCCAAAACCAGTTCCCAGTGTTAAAAAAACTGTCTTTTTACTATTCAGTTGGTAGCGGTTATAGGTCCCCTCAGCAAAACAATGTGCATCGTTTGAAAAAACAAACGGCGTATTGCTTAGGCCGGTAAAATCTGCCAGGGCCTGCTGCAAATGAATTCCGAATGTCTGTTCAAATTTTCCACCTACACCTGCTATGGTACTAACACCTTTCTCAWAATCAAAAGGTCCGGGAAAAGCAATTCCAACAGCATCGGGCGTAATTCCTTCTTCCAGCACTTCTCTAATCCCATTACCAATAGTGGCTACAATATTAAAACCTGTATCCAAAGCATCGAGATCCTTTCTTACCAGCCGCAAAGATGCCAGCAATGGGTTATTTACATCTATCGCACTTACCGTGACGTGACTTCCTCCTACGTCGATCCCAATTTTTTTATTGTTTGCCATTTTACACCGAACGCTTAATCTCAATACTATAAGTAAACCAATCGTTGCGGTAATAGCAGATATTGTACTCTATGGG
>NZ_JBFTRT010000117.1:0-10577 GCF_056399685.1 Pedobacter sp. 01N416 | reverse complement strand
CAGCACACCCATGGCAATTTAGAAAGTTATGAAGAAGTTTTCCGCGAAAGTAAACTCAAACCACAGCGAGGGAAACACCAATTGGTAGATAATATTATCACAGGAAACTGGATTGCTACAGGCACACCTAAAAATCATCAGAAGTTTGTGGAGCGCATGCTTAAAGACGATGAGATTATTGAATTTGATTTTTAACCGCGTCGAACAAATCTATTTTTTGGGCTTGTAAGGCTAATTTTTTCTCTTCGATCACTATTGTATCCGACCAGCTGTCGTGCCAAGGCGTGCATGGCCTACCCAACGCACTGAATGGATTAAATGGGATAGCCCTCACTATATTTCTGATAAATGTTTTTTTGAAAACTCATATCGCTGCCATCGGCATTTACTGCTTTTGTTCCGGTAATTAACTTCCCAATCGACTTTCCTTTAAATAAGGTTTCCATAGCAAACATGGCTAGGGCATAAAACAACAACATCCATAAACGAAGGGTCAATTCATCCAGGCCACTTATCAGATTTGGTTTAAAGACGCGGATCAAGATTCCAATGCAGAACATGAGAACATAAAAAACAACTATATCGATAATGTAATTTATAAAACGCTTAGTGGTACTTGCATGACAGTAGTTTAGATTAACTTCCTGATAGTTGTTTTTGAGGTTCATTTTGAGCGTTTATATCCAATATTTCTAAGGTAAAATATTTTCATCTTCAGCCAAAATTAATTTATCCAAAATCATAAAACAATCATAGCTTTGTGTAACTATATTCATAATGATCAAGGAACAGATTTCAGTTTTCGATATTTTTAAAATAGGCATCGGCCCATCCAGTTCACATACCTTAGGCCCATGGCGGGCCGCACAACAGTTTACAGCTTCGCTTGCCCAAAACAATTTGATTGATGAAATTGAGGGCATAAAAATATTGCTTTATGGTTCGCTTGCCAAAACAGGTAAAGGCCATGGAACTGATGTAGCTATTCTACTCGGTTTAACAGGAGCTGATCCGGTAACTTTTGATGTAGATGCCGTTACACCAACCTTCGAGCGCATCCAAAGAGATAAGAAATTAAATCTTGCTGATCATTTAATTCTTGATTTTGATTACGATAACGACTTGCTTTTTCTTTTTGCCGAAAGTTTGCCCTTTCACCCAAATGCGGTTACTTTTCAGGCATTTTTAAAAGGTGGAAGCGCATTTTCAGAAACTTATTACTCTATTGGTGGCGGTTTTGTAGTTAAAGAAGGCGAAGACAATAGTAAAAAGCCACAGATAGACCTTCCCTTTCCCGTAGAAAAAGCAAAAGACCTTTTACACTGGTGTTTATCTACAGGTTTAAAGGTGAGCGAAATCGTGATGGAGAACGAACTGGCCTGGCGTACTGAAGCAGAGACGAAAAAAGGCATCCTGCAGCATTTTGCGGTTATGCGCGATTGTATTTATCGCGGATGTCATACCACAGGGTTTTTACCAGGTGGTTTAAATGTGGCGCGAAGGGCATTTCCGCTAAATAAACGATTAATTGATAAAAGTGATTATTCAGATTTTAATAGCTGGGTAGAAGCCATTAGAAAAGGTGGAAATGGCTTTAATTATACTTTAGATTGGGTAAGCTGTTTCGCGCTAGCTGTTAATGAAGAAAATGCATCTTTTGGTCGTGTGGTAACTGCCCCTACCAATGGTGCCGCAGGCGTAATTCCAGCCGTATTACAATATTTTATTACCTTTTGCGATGGTTACAGCGAAGAAAAAATCATCCAGTTTATTGCCTGTGCTTCAGAGATAGGCAGTATTTTCAAAAAAGGAGCAACCATATCAGCCGCCATGGGCGGATGTCAGGCCGAAATTGGCGTTTCCTCAGCCATGGCTGCAGCAGCGCTAACCGAGTGCTTAGGTGGCTCACAAAGACAGGTTTTAATGGCTGCAGAAATTGCCATGGAACATCATTTGGGTTTAACCTGCGATCCGATTGGCGGTTTGGTACAGATCCCTTGCATCGAAAGAAACACCATGGGCGCTATTAAAGCCATTACAGCCAGTCAACTAGCCCTACAAAGCAATCCTGATAAGGCAAAAGTGAGTTTAGATGCAGTGGTAAATACCATGTGGGAAACCGCCCTCGATATGAATGCCAAATACAAAGAAACATCTGACGGAGGATTGGCAACCAATATTCCAATCAGTTTGCCAGAGTGTTAATTCAACATTGTTGCAATAAAATGATCGATTTATTACAAATTTTCTGGCGCCAAATCAACAAGTATTTTTACATTCGCTGACTTTATTAATTATTCATAAAAAAATGATCAACTACACAAAAATCAGTGTGATTGGTTTGGCTTTGTCGTTATCTATATCGGCGACTTATGCACAAGACAATCTCGTTAATTCTTTAAAAAACAACCAAAGCGAAAACAGTGCTTCTTCTTTTAAATTCACTGAAGTGATTAACCTGGCCAATACACCAGTTCAGAATCAAGGATCTTCAGGAACTTGCTGGAGCTACTCTACCAACTCATTTTTAGAATCAGAAATGATTAAAGCTGGTAAACAGCCCGTAACGTTATCTCAGCTTTTTTCGGCCCGTAACGCTTATGTAGAAAAAGGTAAAAATTACGTGCGTATGCATGGTGCGGTTTCATTAGGCGATGGCGGTGCTTTGCACGATGTAATCAACATGTACAGAAAATACGGTGCAGTTCCGCAAGAGGTATATACCGGATTAAATTATGGCACTAAAATTAATAAAACTGCAGAGCTTGGCGATATCGAAAAAGGTGTTTTAGAAGCTGTTGTAAAGAATGCAAATGGCGAGTTAACCCCAAACTGGTTAAAAGCCTATACTGGTGTAATTGATGCTTATTTAGGTACAGTACCAGAAAACTTTACGTACAATGGCAAAAAATACACACCAAAAACTTTCGCTCAGGAAGTGGTGGGTTTAAATGCCGACAACTATATAGAACTTTCATCGTTCAACGATCACCCTTTCTATAGCAAATTTACTTTATTAGTGCCTGATAACTGGTCTTTCGATCAGGTTTATAACGTTAAAGTAAACGAGTTAACAGACATTATCGACAACGCTTTAAAAGGTGGTTATACCGTTGCATGGGCTACAGATGTAAGCGAAAAAAACTTCAGCTGGAAAAACGGTGTGGCTTTTGTTCCACAAACGCCTTTCGCTGATATGACCTTGAAACAGAAAGCAGATATGTTTAACGGCCCGCAGCCAGAGATGGAAATTACGCAGGAGAACCGTCAGCTTGCTTTCGACAACTACCAAACTACTGATGATCATGGTATGCACATTGTTGGTTTAGCCAAAGATCAAACAGGTAAAGAATATTATATCGTTAAAAACTCTTGGGGAGCAAGTAACGATTATAAAGGATATTTATACGTAACCAAAAACTACGTAAAATATAAAACAACAGCAATTTTATTGAACAAAGCAGGTATTCCATCTGCAATTTATAAAAAATTAGCTTTGTAACTAAACCTAAATCATTAAAGGAGCCGCAGAAGAAATTTTGCGGCTTTTTTTTGTTAACCACAGCGTTCACCGAGCTTTACACAGAGGGAAACAAAGTGATGGAAGATAGAAGTCACCTTGTGAAGTAGACCTTCAACTCACGATGACGTCTCATAATTAAAGTTCTATCTGTGCCCATCCTTTTTATCTGTGGTTAAAACATACAAGCCTCTGTGATCTCCGTGCCTTCTCTCTGTAGGCTCTGTGGTAAAACAAAGAGGCCAAATTAAACCAGACCTGAATAAGTTAATACCAACCACCATAACCCCGTGGTGATAAAAGACAATAAAATTCCGATTCCAACCACCAAATTAGAAAGCTTCGGATTAAGGTTATACTGATCAGCTACCACACCTGCGGTTACCAAAGTTGGCATAGCCATTTCGAAGATCGTTATTTTGGTAATCATTCCACCCATACCTAAAACAAGTGCTGTAACCAAAACTATCAACGGCGCTAAAATCAGTTTATACAATAAAGCAAAGCTGATGTGTTTCAATTCGCTAAACCAACCACCAAATTTTAGCTGCAAACCTATTGAAAACAATGCCAATGGACCAACCGTACCGGCTAGTTTCTCAAACAATGGATCTAGTGAAGAAAGGTTAATAAAATGTGGGAGGGTCAGCGCTAAAACACAACCTATAAGCGGCGGAAAGGTCAATACTTTTTTCAGCACCAATTTTGGGCTTAACTTTTGATTCTGCGAGGAGCGGATGGCTACAATAACGCCAATGGTAGCTAAAAGCATAAAGGTAACCTGATCGCATATAATGGCGACAGCCAGTTCCTTTTCGTTAAAATAAGCCACAATTAAAGGAAATCCTACAAATGAAGTATTACTTAAAGAACTGGTTAGTTTTAACCCGCCAGCAGTGGATTTATTAATATTCTGGATGCGACTATACAGGGTAATAAATATCCAACCAAATAGCCAGACACAAATTGGTGCCAGTACAGGAAAGAATAAATCCTTAGTCCAGGTAATGTGTGGTAGATATTTAAAAGAAACTGCAGGTAGTGCTATATAGATAATCCAGGCATTAATGCCTTTGTGCGCATCTTTGGGGAGCGATTTACTTTTTCTGAAAAGAATCCCGGCTAAAATGCATAAACCTATAATAATGAAGTTTGCCATTGTTAGCGCAAAGATAATTTATAAAAGAAAAACGCCAATAAGAAATGTACTTATGGCGTTTTTAAATAATTTATACAGAAGGTTTTGGTTTTTTCTTTTTGTTCCAAACCTTTTTCTTACCATTATGTTGGGGCCGTTTTTCCTCCACATGCGTAATTTCTATTGCAGCTATGCTTTCTGGCAGTGGCATGCGGGGAACTTCCTTTTCGATTAATTTTTCGATGTTATCGAACTTGCGTTTATCTCTACCGTTAACCAATGTAATGGCCGTTCCTTTGGTTGCAGCTCTTGCCGTACGGCCAATACGGTGTACATAATCAGCCGGATCGCCAGGAACATCGTAATTGATCACTAGGTCGATTCCCTCTACATCAATTCCGCGGGATAATACATCCGTTCCGATTAAAATTGGCAATCTCCTGTTTTTGAAAGCCAGTAAAATATCTTCGCGTTCTTTCTGCCCTAAGTCGGAGTGAAAAGCTTCTGCTTTAATACCCAATCCTTTAAAGGTTTTATACAACGCTTTTACTTTTTCTTTGGTCGAAACGAAAATGATACTGCTTTTGTATTGCCCACTTTTAAAAATATCGGTTAATAAGGCCTGTTTCTGTTGGTCGTGAATGTTATAGGCTTGTTGATCGATCCCCTCAGCAGGTTTAGCAATTGAAATGGTAATCTGCTTCGGTTCGTGCAAAATCTTACCTGCCATGGTTCTTATTTTCGGGGCCATTGTAGCCGAAAATAAAAGTGTTTGTCTTTTCTTTGGCAGGTAGCTAATAATGCGGATAATGTCGTCGTAAAAGCCCATATCCAACATTCTATCTGCTTCATCTAAAATTAAATGCTGCAAATGTTCCAGTTTTAACACACCTGAGGATAAATGTGCCATTAGTCTGCCCGGAGTGGCAATAATAATATCTACACCATTGCGCATAGAACGTTTTTGCTGTTCGTAAGCGATACCATCTCCCCCACCGTAAACGGCTAAAGAGCTGATATTGGTAAAATAAGCTAGTGCTTCAACCTGTAAATCGATCTGTTGTGCAAGCTCGCGTGTTGGAGCCAATATCAAGGTATTGTTGTGCCTATCGGCAGCTTTGCTAATTTTATCCATTACGGGCAAAAGGTAGCTGGCCGTTTTTCCTGTACCGGTTTGAGCGCAGGCAATCAGATCATGATTATCTAAAATTACCGGGATGGCTTGTTCTTGTATTGGAGTAGCGCTTTTATACCCCATTGCCATTAAGCCTTCGTATAAATCGGGGTTAAAATTAAAGTCGTTAAAATTCAATCTATTGTGTTTATGTCTTTTAGCAAAAGTACCTTAAAATACCGCGAATAGCAAACCGCATTTTAATATCGATATATTAAATGGATTTTGAAGGCCATATGTGGTAACGCTTTAGGTGGTATAAAAACAAAAAAGCCCCGATTGTTATAAACAACCGAGGACCTGGAAATTATAATAGACGAAACTTAGTCTACCAGAATATCTTTTTCTGGTGTATTCGTTTCAGGGTTTTTAGGTAGGGTAACCTTCAAAATTCCATCAGCATAACTGGCTGAAATATTTTCTACTAAAACTTTTCCGTTTAGGCCAAAAGCCCTTTCGAAAGTGCCGTTGCTATATTCTCTGCGGCTATACTTTTTAGCCGAATCGGTTTCTTCTTTAGCTTGGTAAGAAATGGTTAATACATCATCTTTGGTAACCACCTTTAAATTCTCTTTAACCAAAGCTGGTGCAAAAAGCTCAATAATAAAGCTGGTTTCTGTTTCTTCAATATTAGCAGGTACTTTTCTAAAGCCCTGGTTAAACATGGCATGTTTGTGGTGACCGAAAGGACCACCAAAGTGCTTTCCAAATCTTCCTTCTCCTGCGCCGAAGCGACTATGCATCTTGCCCGAATGGCATCTATGTTCGTTGTACATTTTGTTTAATTTTAATTGTTGTTTATTCTGTTAATTTATCGGCTTAAGCCAATATTAGTTGTAAGCCGCCTGCTCCGTTTTAGGGATGCCCAATAGCTGTGTAATGATATTTGCGTAGGGATATGATGGCGAGAAAACGGCGTAATCAAATTTCAAACCCCTTATCTGAACCAAAATATCATCGATAAATTTCATTGGCTCAAGCAGTGCGCTGATTAATCCCGATTTAGGTTTTTCTTCTTCATCAATCGCCTTTTTCCCTTGGAAAATATTCAATTCCCGATTGTAGGCTTTAAAGTCAGCGCCAATTTGTTCTATAGGGACCTTAAATTCGTCCGAGCTAAAGAAAGTTACCTTCTCCCCTCGGGTAATCAGCTCGTTTGCCATACCCAAAATCGGATTAACATCGGCCTGAGATGGATCGCTTAAAAAAAGTACCTGTGACATAACCTTATCTATTTACTTTGTTTATACTGTCAATAGGCGTAATCATGGTATCGTCCATTTTTCTGCTATGGTGACTGTAACTATGGTTTCTATGATGTTCTTGCTGGCAATCATCATGATAATGCCTGTTTTTAAAATCTAACCGATCGCGGTATCCATTCTGAACGGCCAGTACATTTAAGCTGTAAAAAGTTCCTGCAGCAACAGCCAATGCCAATAATATTCTAAATGCTCTCATGGCGGTTAATAATTTACGTTAATGTTGTTAACTGTTCCATTGCCTTGTACGGTTGGCCTGTACCATTGGTTATCGATCGGCACAATTGGGTTGTAGTTATTTTCGAAACCGTTAAAGCGGTTATGGAAATAATGGCGTCGCCTACCGATAAAAATCCTGAACATTAAACCGATCAGCATGATGGCCAATATAAATTTGAACACAAATGGTATGAAGAAAGCGACTGTACCAAGTACAATTCCGAATCCTATGGTTTTTAATATCTTTTTCATTCTCTATATTTTTTTTTTACGGTAACCAATTCATCCTAAACAAATTGACTAACACATCTTTGTTTTTGTTATTTATATAGGAAGACGGAGCAACTTTATTTTTACTTTAAATTATTTTGATTTTTTTATTTACTAAAGAATTTTGTCATCCTGAATGCAATGAAGGATCTTTTTAAATGAATTAAACTGTTGGTCTGTGAGCGAGCAATTAATAGAATCTACAGTTACTCGTTGATCCTTTCGTTATGTCATCCTGAGCGGAGTCGAAGGATCTTTCAAGGGCTAGTTAAATCGCTTTGAGATTACTCACGGCCCTTACCGATGATATATTATAAGTATCGGACGTCATTTTCGATCCGATAGCTATCGAATGACGTGAAACGGAATGGAGAAATCTTTTAATACAGTTTGAAGATCTCTCCACTACGGTCGAGATGACGAATCTCAAGAGATTCTTCACTTCATTCAGAACCACAGTAAAACAAAAAAGCCCCAATTTTAATCGAGGCTTCTAAATTATTCCTTATTGCGATGGTGGCCCCATCCGCCACATCTCCGTTTATATTCTTCTTTGAATTTTGCTCTTTCCTCATCGTTCATCGTCTCCCATTTGGCACGCATGCTCCTTGCCCGCTCACGGAAGCCATTATGTCCTCCATGACCACCTTTATTAAAGTTTCCAAAAAGCAACCTACACAGCACAAGTAAACCGAGCGCTTGCCAATAATTAAGTTTGCCTGCATGTGCCACCTCAGGTAAAATCCAATTCCATAAAAACATAACCACATAACCCAATACCGCTGCAATAAGCACCGCTACGGGTAAAAAGAAAATAAATTTCTTGCGCCGATTAAAATTTCTATTCATCATGTCTGCAAATTTAATAGTTAATAAATTCCTGATATAAATTTTGTAAACGGTTACGCAGGTGTTTTACAGCATAACCCTTTCTTGATATTAATGTTTTGATATTCTCTCCGCTTTCATCTGCCAGTTCCTGAAAAGTACGTTCTTCCAATTCGTTCTGAACAAACACGTAACGCTGATTCTCCGGCAGTTCTCCCAATGCCAAAAACAGTTGATCCCAAAATAGTTTTTTTAAACTTTCTTCTTCTGGTGAGTAAGACTCGGCAAGTAAAATTTCTTTAAAATTGATTTCGCCATCTTCACCTTCGAAAGTGAAATCTTCTAACGATTCTTCTTTTTGTTTACGGTATTTATCTGTGATCTTATTTCTTGCCACCCGATATAACCAGCCACTAATCTGCTCAATGGCGCCAGCCTCTGGTTGATTGCTGAGTTGAAACCAAACATCCTGTAAAATATCTTCCGCATCCTCATCCGTATTCACCCTTCCACGGATGAAACTGAATAAGCGCTTACCATAATTGGCAACCGTTGAAATGATATTTTGAGGTTCGTTTGTTGGCACTAAATTTTGCTTAATAACCCAGTAAACGGATGAAACCCAATATTACTTTAAATTTTCTTTACTTTTTTCGGAAGATCGATTTTTTTCAGTCAAAACACCCTGATTTTTAGCGACTTATAGTGATCCTTTTTTCAGTAATCCTTCGTACAGTTTTTGATAAGTTGGTGCAGCAATGCCAAGTTTTTCGGCTTCCCGTACAATGTAGCCTGTTAACGACTCAACTTCTGTTTGTGGTTTTTGATTGAGATAATCGCGGTGCATGGACGAGGTAACCTCGTAGGGCATCGATTTCATCGTATTTAATGTTTTGCCCGAAATGTCATCACTAATTATTACCCCTTTAGCCAGGGCAAGGTTTTTCACTTCTTCAATTAATTTCAGAACAGTTTCAAGATTTTCTTCTAATACCTTTCCAATGGAGCTATCGAAATAAGATGTAGCGGTAGCCGTAGGAGAAATAAATATAAATTTTTCCCAGATGGCGGTAGAGATTTTATCCGAAACCGTTACATCGATTCCCGCATCAAACATTAAATCTTTCAGATGTAAAACCGCTTCGCCTATTGGCCCATCCATACCAAAAGATAGCTTTTGAATGTTGCCTGAATTTTCGATTATACCAGGCGATTTAATTTTGGAAACGATAAATGCACAGCCTTTTAAAACATTTGCATGAGGCAGGATTTCTAAAATTTCATCACTTGCGCTAACGCCATTTAAAAGTGGCAATAATATCGTGCTATGGTTGATTAAGGGCTTTAACTTTTCGATGGTTTGTTTTAAATCATAGCTTTTAGTGCAGATTATAATAAAATCGGCCACGCCAATTTTATTATAATCATCGGTAGCCAGATATGGCTTAGTTACAAAATTTTCGTTCCCTTTTATTACTGTTAAACCCTTATTTTGGATCTCATTTAAATGTTCGCCACGGGCAACAAAAACAACTTCTACATCATTTCCGTTGCTATATTTCTTAGACAGTAAGCCCCCGAAATATCCACCCACCCCACCAATTCCTACAATAACGATTCTTGTTTTATTTGGCATAATAAACAGATTATTTCAATGCACCCGTTGGGTTATTTCCTTTATCCACTACCGTTTTAATATTCCCCTCTAAATCAGAAACATATATTTTGCTTTGTGTAAAAGGTTTTTCAGCTCCGCTATAAAAAATCCGATCATCGGCCGTAAGAAAAACATAAGGAACATTTATACCTTTTGGCGAAATCCGTTGTACTTTTTTACTGGCCAGATCTAAAATATAAACTGCTTCACTCGGTGCCGTTAATCCGTCTAAACTATCGGCATTTCCTGCATTAAAAATCAGTTTTTTCCCGTCTTTTGTATAAAAAAAACGGTTGCTACTCGCAATGGAAAATTCTTTCCCAATCAAATCGGCTATCAATTTAGTATCGATTAACTTTCCGGTACGATCAAAGGTGTAAAGTTTGGTAAGATCCTGTCCGACGATTTCCTTTTCATTTTTCCAGGTTGGTGCATAAACATTTATTTTAGATGCACTATCGAGCATCACATATCCAGAATTATCGGTTTTTATAACACCTATCTTCCAT
>NZ_JBFTRT010000116.1:0-28312 GCF_056399685.1 Pedobacter sp. 01N416 | reverse complement strand
GTATAGAATAGTGGTTAATTGTTTAAACTGGTTAATCGGTTAGATTAGTTTAAAAAGGATTAATCGGTTAATTGTATAAACTAGTTAACTGTAAACCGGATTGTTTAAATTGCTAACTGCAAATTGCCAACTGAAAACTGTTAACTGATATCTCAGGTATTAGAACCTTTCAACAATACAACAATCAAACTTGATTACATTTCAACATTAATTTTATTACATTTACTACACTTACCTGCATAACCAAATAACAAATGACTCACGCTGAGCCTGAAAAATCTGATGATTTACTTGATCGCTTAAAACTGGGCGACAAACAGGCTTACGAAAAAATATATTTCACCTATAGTAATGAGCTTTTATTGGCAGCCTACAAAAAAACAGGCGATAAGGTAATTGCTGAAGAACTGGTGCAAAACATCTTTATCTCCCTTTGGGAAAAGCGGCAGGAAGCGGTGATYAATAACCTCCAGGCTTATTTGTTCGGTGCCTTGAAGTTAAGTGTGATTAACCACATCAGGAGCCTGGTTATGGAGAATAAGTACATGGAGTACCAAAGCCTAACTTATTCAGAAAACCATCAGGACACTGCAAACCTGGTCGATCTTCATGATCTATCTTCCATCATTGAAGAAGGTATCAACTCCCTTCCGGAAAAAACACAGGAAGTTTTCAGGCTGAGCCGATACCAACACCAATCTACTAAAGATATTTCTGCTGGTTTAAATATCTCCGAAAAAGCTGTAGAATACCATATTACCCGCTCAATTAAAAGAATTAAAGAATATATTAAAAATTTCTACATCTTTTTGTAACTGATTACCAGGCAATTGAAAATTATTTTAGCTTTTTTATCTCCTGCCTTTAGGGGTTCGCATTCATTGTGTTACTTGTATAGTATAAAGCCAAATATTCTTTCTTATGGACCAGAAATCATTTTACGATTTACTAAGCCGTTACGAAAACGGAAATTGTACCGAAGCCGAAAAGCTTTGGGTAGATAAATGGTATCATAACTTAAATAGCAGGAATTTTAAAGATCTATCGTCAACAGCACTGGAGGAAATGCAGGCCAATACCTGGCTAAACATCAATAATATTGAACGCAAACCAGCACCAACATTAAAGGTTAAAAAGCTTTGGCCAAAATTTGCAATTGCAGCAGCTATATTGGTTGCCTTTTTTATCGGGGGATTATACCTAACGGACTACAACCATGCTGAACAATCTTTTATTGATGAAAACAGCAATTTAAGCCTAATCAGCAAAACCAATGATACTGATCGTCCCATCATTATAGCGCTTAGCGATGAAAGCACAGTAACACTTAAACCGCAGGCCAATATTATTTATCCAAAGATTTTTGCTGCCAACAAAAGAATGGTTTATTTAAAAGGAACAGCCTTCTTTTCGGTAAGCAAAAACCCAAAGCGGCCGTTTTATGTATATAATCAAAAACTGGTTATACGTGTTTTGGGTACCAGCTTTTGGGTAAAATCGTCAACAGATAAACTTCCCGCCCAAGTTGCGGTAAGGACCGGAAAAGTTCAGGTAGAAGAAAATCAGAAAAGCTCACTATTCACTTTTGCTAAAGAAAAACTGGCGAAACCAATTCTGCTTACGCCAAATCAAAAAGGTATTTTTTCCGACCACAAATTAAATAAAACATTGGTAAGCAAGCCTATTCCATTGGCCGAAGCTTATAACATACCCACAAGCTTGAGCTACAATTTTAAAGAAGAAAGCATTAAAGAAATTTTCAAAACCTTATCTGAAGCATATGGGATAGAGATAAAATCAGATAATGAGCAGATTTCGACTTATACTTTTACCGGAGATTTAAGCAAAAAAGGGCTATATGAGCAGCTCGACCTGATCTGTGGAACCATATCAAGCAAATATTACATCCAGGGAACCAGCATTGTGGTTTCCAATAAAAACTAACCAAATATATAAACATGATGAAGAAGAACCACAACACCAACAGCCCGTAACCGCGGCGCCATATTCCATAATATTTTTCTAAAAAACAAAGCCGACAATGTGGGGCATTGCCGGCGAGTTAAATACATTAGAAATGTATTCATGGTATTTCTATGTCCAATAAATCCAATCATTTAATGAACAATAACCAAATTTATGAAAAAAAATCAACTTATTTCGCTGGCGATATATGCAATGAGAGTTTCGATTTACCAAATACTTGCAATAATAATTTTTACTTGTGGTGCTTTTGCCAAAAATGTCGACGCACAAGATTTCCTGAACAAATCAATTTCGATTAAAGCCGATCAAACAGATATTAAAACCATTATAGAAAAAACAGAACACTTAGCCAATGTTAAATTTGTTTACAGCCCACAATTAATAAACTCCAACCGTAAAGTTTCTATTAATGTGGTTAACCAAAAACTTAAATACTTTCTTGAGAATTCGCTAAAACGTTATGACGTGGGATATAGAATAGTTAAAGATCAGATTCTGCTCTATTCTATTCCCGCCAATAACAACCTCGAACTGCTAAAAGCCTTTGAAGGCATTGTTACCGGAAAAGTAACCGACAGTAAAGGGAATGCCATCCCTGGGGTATCAGTTACCGTTAAAGGAAAATCAATCGGGACCACAACCGACGAAAATGGCGCTTTTGCGCTAAAAGGCTTAACTGTCGACAGCCGTGTAATCGTGGTAAGATATGTAGGTTTCATTTCCAAAGAAGTAAACCTATCACCTGGCAATGCCGACGAAAACCTGAGTATCAGCCTATCAGAAGATAACCTACAATTGGAAAGTGTGATGGTAACCGGTGGTAATCCAAAGAAAAAATTAGAAAGCAGTGTGGCCTTAACTTCAGTGAGTAATAAAGATATCACCAACCGGGCACCTTTAAACAGTACCGATTTATTAAAGGCCATACCAGGTTTAACAGTAGAAAGTACAGGTGGCGACGGCCCGGGAAATGTTTGGGTAAGGGGGTTTCCGCAGCAGGGCGGATATATCTTCCTGGGTATACAGGAAGATGGTTTACCGCTTTTACCAACAGGGTTCAACACAAACCCATCTGTAGATCAATACTATAAAACAGATCTGACTATCCAGAACATAGAAGCCATCAGAGGGGGTAACGCATCAATCGTTCAGGCCAACACACCAGGTGCGGTGGTAAATAACATCAGCTATGTTGGTGCAGATAAACAATATGGTCAATTTAAGTTTACAACAGGTTTTTCGCAAGGTTTGTACCGTGTTGATGGCAACACCGGAGGCAAAATAAACGACCAGATTAAATACAATATCGGTGGTTTTTACCGTACCGATAACGGTGTGGTAGATCAAGGTTTTAAGCCAGCTAACGAGGGTGGACAGATTAAAGGGAACATGACTTTTAATTTTAAGAACAATAAAGGATTTTTTAGGGTGTATGGTAAATACCTGAATGATAAAGTTCAGTTCTTACTAACAAGTTATTACCCTTACGATGGTACCGGTAAACCAACTACTTACCGCGATTATGATATGGCCGCTCAATCGATTACGCCAACTCAAACAGAATGGAGCTATAACGATCCGGCGGCAGGAAGCCATAATTTTAGTTTAACAGATGGAATCCACACCAAATTGGGATCGGGTGGTTTTCAGTTCAACTACCTAACCGACAGTGGCTGGCAGATTGTTAACAATTTTCGTTATCAAAATACCCATACCAATTCTACCTATACTGCCCCTGCAGGAATTGTAGCGAGAACAGCAGCAACGCCTTATTACTATCCCGGTGGCTCAGTGGCACCTTTCGTAGCTGGAGATTATGTAATTACCTCTAATGCACAAGGACAAATTAATAGTGATGTTCAGATTGTTGATTACCTGGATTTAAGAAAGAAAGTAAAAAACCACAGTCTTAACATCGGATTGGGCATCCACCAGTATAACCGGGATGATTTACGTTATGCTTTCCGTTCATTTACTGAATTTAAAGAGCACCCTAGCATTTTATTACAATCACCAACAGCTGCAGAGCGTACCATCCAGACCAAAAACACTTTTATTGGCGATACGAGAACCCTTTCTGTGTACGCAGGAGATGAGATTAAAATATCTGAAAAATGGCGCTTAGATATTGGTGCCCGCATAGATAATCAAAATGTTAAAGGCGACAGACCTTATTATGCATTAAATGCAAATGGTACGGTTAATACAACCGCCAGTGCAAACCCTAATATCTTAGGCTACACGCATTATGATGAAACTTTAACCAACTGGGCAGCTTCAGTAGGAGCAAACTACAAAATAAACAATACATCAAGTATTTTTGCAAGGGCTACAAAAGCTTACAACGCACCAAACATTGGCGACTATAATGCATCAGCCTATAACCCTGTAAACATTAAAAAACKCCCGGTTTATTTGGGCGAAGTGGGTTTTAAATACGCTAAAAATAACTTGGCCATTTTCGCATCTGGAAGTTATTCGGCAATTAAAAACACGTCATTAACCATTAATGTTCCAACAGTTGCTTCAGGTTTACAGGCATTGGTGGCATTTGGTTCTACACGTACCTGGAGTGCCGAGTATGAGGTTTCTTACAAAATTGCTAAACCACTAAGCTTACGTTTAACCGGAACATTGCAGGATTCTAAATACACCGATTACGAAGCAAACACGAGTAACAACGCCGCTGTTGCAGCCGAATTCGGCAATCGGATCTATAGCTTCACCGGCAAAAGGACCGAACGTGTTCCTGTACTCAACACCGAACTTGGCGCCAATTACGACTACAAAAACTTTAACCTATATGTAGCAGCAAATTACGTAGGTAGCCGCTTCACCTCTCCTAGCGATAGCTATAAACTACCTGCTTATGTAGTAATGAAAGCTGGGGCAGGATATAATTTTACTAAAAAGATTTCGATAAGATTTTGGGCAGACAACTTGTTAAATGCAAAAGTGCTGACAGAGGGCGATGTTCGAGGAGATCAGTTCAGAGATTTCTCAACCATAACCCCTGGCACATTAATGATTGGCAGAACATTACTTCAACGTACCTTCTGGGGATCATTAGCTTATTCATTCTAACAAATAAAACCGGAGTTTACGCTCCGGTTTTTTAATTCTAAAACATCATGACAACAAGAAGATCATTTTTACAAAAGGTAAGCCTTGCTGGTGCAGCAGCTTTTTTAAGTCCATCATTAGTTACAACAGCGTTAGCTGAGTCTGCTAAAGTTTCAAAAATCGGAATCGGACTTTTCACTTTAAGGGAGCAGTTAACTGCAGATGTAAAAGCGACCATAGAACAGGTAGCTAAAATCGGTTATAGCCAGGTAGAAACCTATTACGGTTATCCTGGCAAATACGAAGTGAAAGGTTTTTGGGGTTTGGAAGCAAAAGACTTTAATACCTTATTAAAAGCAAATGGCCTCACCTCTCCCAGCGGCCATTATAATGTAACTGAGTTTTTATCCTCAGGCGACGATAAAGTGCTAAAATCGCACATCGAAACCGCAGCCACCGTTGACCAGAAATATTTCGTTATCCCAGCTTTGCCTACCGATATCAGGGCCAATGGAACATTAGATGATTACAAGCGCATGGCCTCAAAATTTAACCAAGCGGCCGAGCTTTGCCAAAAGTCAGGATTGAAATTAGCTTATCACAACCATAACTTCGAATTTAAAGATCAGGGCAACGGGGCTACAGGCTACGCAATCCTGCTCGCTGAGACCGATGCCGAACTGGTTGGTTTTGAACTCGATATCTTTTGGGCGGTAAATGCAGGTTTAAATCCTGTTGATATGTTCAAGAAAAATCCAGGCCGTTATAAAATGTTCCATGTTAAGGATATGGATAAAACAGACAAAGCAGTTTTCGTGGAAGTGGGGTCTGGCAGGATCGATTTCAAGCGCATTTTTGCTGCTTCTAAATTGGCTGGAGTAGATTATATTTTTACAGAACAGGACATCATCAGGAAAGCACCTTATGAGAGTATAGCCGAAAGCTATAACTACATCAAAAAAAATCAACCACAATAGAGCGGCAAAAAATCATTTATTTAGAACAATTCTATTCAGTAACAATCACATTGCATACCGATAATTTAACTTAAAAAAGTTATTCTTTCCGTTATATTTTTTCTAATATTACTAATTCAACACATAAGTAACCAATATATAAAATCATAAAGACGATGCACAGAAGAGAAGCACTCAAGAACGTTGCATTTTTGCTGGGTGGAGCAATCTCAGCAAGTACAATGGGCGTTTTATTTGAAAGTTTTACGCTACCGGAAAACGAAAAGAACTTTGTCCTCTATTCACTGGAAGACGAAAAAATTTTTGCTGAATTCGCTGATATTATTGTTCCCACTACCAAATCATCTGCTGGCGCCAAGGCTGCAGGTTTAGGGAAGTTTATCCCGATGATGATGAAAGATTGTTACCCTGCCACTATGCAAACCTCATTTGCGCAAGGGTTTAAAGATCTTCAGGCTAAATCAATGAAAGATTTTGGTAAAAGTTATATCACTTTAACACCAGCCGATCGTAAAAAACTAATGATTGATTTAAGGGCAATCGCGCTTGCCCAAAAAGCGAGCAAATCAGAAGAGAATAAAGATTTAGCTTACTTTTTTATTACCGCAAGAGATTTAACCTTACTTGGTTATTATTCTTCAGAAATTGGTTGTACCAAAGCACGCGAATATGTGCTTATTCCAGGCCGGTATGATGGCAATGCGCCATTAAAACCAGGTCAAAAATCTTGGGCAACCTAATTTCTAAAACAACAACAAAACATCATGAATTTAAATACAAATTTAAAAGCAGAAAATACTTACGATGCTATTGTTATAGGATCGGGAATTAGCGGTGGCTGGGCTGCCAAAGAACTTACAGAAAAGGGCTTACGCGTGTTGATGCTCGAAAGAGGAATGAACATTGAGCACATTACCGGTTACGAAACGGCAATGAAAAATCCATGGGATTTTAAACATGCCGGAAAACTTACCGAAGAGCAAAAACGTACTCACCCGGTACAAAAAAGAGATTATCCTTACCAGGAAGCAAATGAAAAATGGTGGGTAAACGATTTAGAGTGTCCATATACGGAAGATAAACGTTTCGATTGGTACCGTGGTTTCCACGTTGGAGGAAAATCGTTAATGTGGGGCCGCCAGAGTTATAGATTTAGTGATCATAATTTTGAAGACAATGCAAAAGATGGACACGGAGCCGATTGGCCTGTTCGTTATGCAGAACTTTCGCCATGGTACGATTATGCAGAACGTTTTGCGGGGATCAGTGGTTCAAAAGAAAACTGGTCTACCTGCCCTGACGGACAGTTTTTACCGCCAATGGATTTAAATATTGTAGAAAAATCCGTTAAAGCACGTATCGAAGAGCATTATAAAAGAGAACGGATTATGATGATTGGCCGTGTTGCCAATCTAACTGTGCCACATAAAGGCCGTGGCAATTGCCAGTACAGAAATTTATGTAGCCGGGGCTGTCCGTTTGGCGCTTATTTCAGTACACAATCTTCTACACTGCCTGCAGCTATGGCAACTAAACGTTTAACGTTAAGACCATACTCTATCGTAAATCATATTATTTATGATAAAGACACTAAAAAAGCCAAAGGTGTAATGGTTATTGATGCAGAAACCAACAAAACGATGGAATTTTATGCTAAAATCGTTTTTGTAAATGGTTCTACGCTAGGTTCAACCTTTGTTTTATTAAACTCTACATCAGAAGCACACCCAAATGGATTGGGTAATGGAAGTGGTCAGTTAGGACACAATTTAATGGATCACCATTTCCGTTGCGGAGCATCTGGAGAGGCCGAAGGTTTTGATGACAAATACACTTATGGGCGCCGTGCAAACGGAATCTATGTGCCTAGGTATCAGAATATCGGCAACGATAAACGCGATTATCTGCGTGGTTTCGGTTACCAGGGCGGTGCAAGCAGATCAAATTGGCAAGATGATGTTGCTGAATTGTCTTTCGGAGCAGATTTAAAACAAAAAATGACCACTCCAGGCAAATGGTCTATGGGCTTGGGCGGTTTTGGAGAGATGTTACCTTATTACGAAAACAAGGTATACATCGATAAAACCAAAAAAGATAAATGGGGACAACCCGTACTGGCTATCGATTGCGAGTACAAAGAGAACGAGAAAAAAATGCGTGTGGATATGATGAATGATGCCGCCGAAATGTTAGAAAAGGCTGGTATGAAAAACATTAAAACATTCGATAATGGCTGTTATCCAGGTATGGCGATCCACGAAATGGGTACTGCAAGAATGGGTAATGATCCCAAAACTTCTGTACTGAATAAATGGAACCAGATGCACGAAGTAAATAATGTTTTTGTAACTGATGGGTCTTGTATGCCATCAATCGCTTGCCAAAACCCATCGTTAACATTTATGGCTTTAACTGCCCGTGCCTGCGATTACGCTGTAAAAGAATTAAAGAAAAAGAACATCTAGACAAGGTAAAAGGCGTAAGGTTTAAGGTAAAGGGAAATTGCCCTAAGCCTTACACCTTACGCCTCACACCTTTTATAAAAATGAAAAGAAAATTAAGAATGGGCATGATAGGCGGTGGAAAAGACGCTTTTATCGGTGCCGTACACCGTTTGGCTGCCAATATGGATGGCCTTATTGAATTATCTGCCGGAGCTTTAAGTGTAAATCCTGAAATTGGATACGAATCTGGAAAACTACTTTTTCTTCCGGATAACAGAATCTACACCAATTACGAAGAAATGCTGACGAAGGAAAGTGAGTTGCCAGCAGATGAAAGAATTGACTTTGTAACCATCGTTACCCCTAACTTTGCTCACTTTGCTCCTGCAATGATGGCTTTGGATAAGGGTTTTAACGTGGTGATTGAAAAACCAATGACTTTAACTTTGGAAGAAGCAAAGCAGCTAAAAGCCAAAGTAGAAGAAACTGGCTTAACACTATGCTTAACGCATACCTACTCTGGTTACCCAATGGTTAAACAGGCCAAACAAATGGTTAGCGAAGGTGCTTTAGGCGCAATCAGAAAAATCATGGTCGAATACCCTCAAGGCTGGTTAAGCACCTTATCAGAACGCGAAGGAAATGCACAGGCAGCCTGGCGCACTGATCCATCTAAAACCGGAAAAAGCGGTAGTATGGGCGATATCGGTACACATGCCGCTCATTTAGCAGAGTATATTTCTGGTTTAAAAATTACTAAAATCTGTGCTGATTTAAGCATTGTTGTTCCAGGTAGAGCTATTGATGACGATGGAAACGTATTATTAAAATTCGATAATGGTGCCAATGGTGTTCTTGTAGCTTCGCAAATTGCTGCCGGAGAAGAAAATGCATTGAAGATTAAAGTATATGGCGAAAAAGGTGGCATGGAATGGCACCAGATGGAGCCGAACACCTTAATTGTAAAATGGTTAAATGCTCCTGCTCAAATTTACAGAACAGGCAACGGTTATATGGGCAGTTTCGCACAGCACAATACCCGAACTCCTGGTGGTCACCCAGAAGGTTACTTAGAAGCATTTGCCAATATTTATAAAAACTTTGCATTAACAGTAGATGCGAAGTTGAACAACGAGCAGCCTACTGCTGCAATGTTAGACTTTCCAAGTACTGAAGATGGAATTAGAGGAATGGCATTTATCGAAAATGTAGTGGCTTCTAGCCAATCAGACCAAAAGTGGTTAGATTATAAATTATAACAAGCGAGCATGACAACGATAAAAGGACCAGCAGTATTTTTAGCACAATTTATAAGCGATGAGGCCCCATTTAACTCCCTAGACAGTATTTGTAAATGGGCAGCAGGTTTAGGTTTTAAAGGTATTCAGATGCCAACCTTAGATACAAGATTTATCGATCTTCAAAAAGCTGCTGAAAGCAAAACCTATGCAGATGAACTGAAAGGAAAAATAGCTTCTTATGGCCTAGAAATTACTGAACTTTCTACACACTTACAAGGTCAATTGGTTGCGGTACACCCTGCTTACGATGACCTGTTTGATGCTTTTGCACCAAAAGAAGTACACAAAAATCCAAAAGCAAGAACAGAATGGGCGGTGCAGCAAATGAAATATGCAGCTAAAGCTTCTCAAAACTTAGGTTTAAATGCACATGCTACATTTAGTGGTTCATTATTGTGGCAATATTTCCATCCCTGGCCACAGCGCCCGGCAGGATTGGTTGAAGAAGGTTTTGCAGAATTGGCAAAACGCTGGACACCAATTTTAAACGAATTCGACCAATGTGGCGTCGATGTTTGCTACGAAATACACCCAGGAGAAGATTTATTTGATGGCGAAACCTACGAAATGTTCCTCGCTGCAGTAAATAATCACCCTCGGGCATGCTTATTGTATGATCCATCTCACTTTGTGTTGCAACAATTGGATTACATTCAATACATCGATTTTTACCACGAACGCATAAAAGCGTTCCACGTTAAAGATGCAGAATTTAACCCTACAGGCAAACAAGGCACTTTTGGTGGATACCAGAGTTGGGCAAACCGAGCCGGTCGTTACCGCTCACCAGGTGATGGTCAGGTTGATTTTAAAACCATTTTTAGTAAATTGGCGCAATATGATTTTAAAGGTTGGGCCGTTATGGAATGGGAGTGCTGTATCAAAAACCAGCAAGATGGTGCCCGCGAAGGCGCAGAATTTATTAAAAAGAACATCATTAACGTAACCGATAAAGCATTTGACGATTTTGCAGCATCGGGTAGTGATAGCGCTTTCAATAAAAAAATATTAGGATTATAAGATTAACAAAACACAAAACACACACAGAATGAAAACCTGCATAAGCAACAACGAATAAATATTACCGCTTATGCAAGCTTGAATGCAATTAAAAACAACACAACACACATGAAAAAAACATTTTTAATTTTAGGCGCTGTAGTCATTTTTATGGCGTCGTTTTCAAAAGCCGATTTAACGAAGGAGAAAACTGTGGTTGCGRCAGCAACATTAACCAATCATGCTGCTTTGCAGTCAAACCCAGGTGAAAAACTGATCAACAAATCTGATTGCCTTGGTTGCCATAACAAGACCAACAAAATTATTGGCCCTGCATACGTAGAAGTTGCAAAAAAATATCCGGCTACTGAGAAAAATATCAACATGTTAGCTGATAAGATTATTAAAGGTGGAACGGGAGTTTGGGGCAATATGCCAATGACCGCTCATGCTACACTTAAAAAAGACGATGCAAAATTAATGGTAAAGTATATCTTATCCTTAAAGAAAAAATAATCGACCCAGTTAGCAAATCGATTTACTTATATGAAAACAGAGCAAGAAAATAAAAACACGAGTAACCGCCGTGATTTTATTAAGACCACAGCTATTGCCGCTGCTGCGTTTATGATCGTGCCCCGCCATGTTTTAGGTGGCCCCGGTTATCTGGCACCAAGCGATCGTTTATTGGTTGCCGGTATTGGTGTTGGCGGAAAAGGCCAAAGCGATTTAAGCATGTTTTACAAAAGCGGAAAAGCAGACATTGCTTTTTTATGTGATGTAGACGATCGCCGTGCAGCAAATAGTGTTAAAGCTTTCCCTAAAGCAAAATACTATAAAGATTGGCGCGAAATGTTAGATAAAGAACATAAAAATTTCGACGCTGTATCTGTTTCTACTCCTGATCATAATCATGCTATCCAGGCTTTAGCAGCTATGCAATTGGGCAAACACGTTTATGTGCAGAAACCTTTAACACATGATATTTATGAGGCTCGGATTCTAACCGCTGCTGCAAAAAAATATAAAGTGGTAACCCAAATGGGAAATCAAGGTGCATCAAACGATGGTCCGCGCCAAATGAAAGAATGGTACGAAGCTGGTTTAATTGGCGATGTACATACAGTTTACGCGTGGACTGATAGACCGGTTTGGCCGCAAGGCATTCCTCGCCCTACAAAAAAAGCCGAAATCCCCGCCGAATTGGATTGGAATTTATGGCTAGGTACTGCGCCTGAAAAAGATTATATTGACAAATTGGTTCCTTTTAACTGGCGTGGCTGGTGGGATTATGGCACTGGTGCCTTGGGCGATATGGGTTGTCACTTAATCGAAGCTCCATTTAGCGTATTAAACTTAAAATACGCAAAAGAAGTTCAGGCCAGTGTAGGTTCTGTTTATGTAGATGAATTTAAACGTGGTTATTTCCCTGAAAGCTGCCCTCCATCAAGCCATGTTACCTTGAAATTCCCGAAAACAGATAAAACAAAAGGTGATGTTACCTTACACTGGATGGATGGTGGTATCCAACCAGAACGCCCTGAAGAATTAGAAGCAAACGAAACTTTTGGCGATGGTGGTAATGGTACCTTGTTTATCGGAACTAAAGGTAAAATGATGTCTGAAACGTATAGTGCCAATCCGAAATTATTGCCTTTAAGTAAAAACAAAGACATTAAAGTTGCACCAAAATACGCTCGCGTACCAGATGGTGCAAACGGGCACTATAAACAATGGGTTGAAGCTGCAATTGCAGGTTATGGCAAGCAGGAAGTAAGTTCTCCTTTCGAAATTGCAGGTCCATTAACTGAAGCTTTACTGATGGCAAATTTGGCAATCAGAAGTTTTGATATCCAAAAAACGGTAAACGGCAAAACTACTTACCCAGGCCGGTACACTAAAATGCTTTGGGATAACGACAATATGAAAGTCACCAATTTTGACGAAGCAAACCAGTTTGTAAAACGCGAATACCGCAAAGGCTGGAACAATTTAACGCTTTAATAAAAACACATCTACAAACCTCGCAGGTTTTAAAAACCTGCGAGGTTTAAATTCAAAAAAATGAAAAAAATCTTTCTTTCTGCTTGCATTTTGTTAAGCTTAACACAAATATCAAAGGCCCAAAAGGGCTTTAAGCCACTTTTTGATGGTAAAACAACAACAGGCTGGCATACTTACAACAAAACTACGGTTGGTAGCGCCTGGCAGGTTCAGGATGGTGCCCTTCATTTAGATTTAGCTACTAAAGGTAAAGACGGTGGCGGCGATTTGGTTACTGATAAGGAATACGGCGATTTCCATTTAAAATATGAATGGAAAGTGGCTCCAAAAGCAAATAGCGGTTTAATTTTTTATGTTCACGAAGAACCTAAATACCATGCTACCTATTCTACAGGTTTAGAAATGCAGGTTATTGATAATGATGGCCACCCAGATGGAAAAATCACTAAACACCGTGCCGGCGATTTGTACGATCTGGTAAAAAGTTCATCAGAGCCAGTTAAAGCTGTTGGCGAATGGAATAAAGCAGAAATCATCAGTAAAAAGGGCAAATTAACACTAATTTTAAACGGTGTTGAAGTAGTAAAAACCACGCTTTGGGATGATAACTGGAAAAAAATTGTTGCGGGCAGCAAATTTGCAACATGGGAAAACTGGGGAACTTTTAAAACAGGCAAAATTGCCTTACAAGATCACGGAGATGAGGTTTGGTACAAAAACATCTCTATTAAAGAACTATAATTGAGGTTTAAGGCGTAAGGTAGAAGCTGAAGGTTTCTTGTCTTTCGCTTAAACCAGACATTTGAGTTAGAAAGCGGGAAAGCATAAAGTTTATCCGCTTTCGCATTAACCTTACACCCTATACCTTTAACCTTAAACAACCTTATATAAGCCAAATGAATAGCACTACTCGCTTTAAACTCTCTGCCATGATGTTCCTGGAATTTTTTATCTGGGGCGCCTGGTTTGTAACACTTGGAACTTTCTTAGGAAACAACCTTAAAGCCACGGGCTCAGAAACCGGAGCTGTATTTTCAACCCAATCATGGGGCGCTATCATTGCTCCTTTTATTGTAGGTTTAATTGCCGACAGATATTTTAATGCTGAGCGCATTTTAGGTGTGCTGCACATTGTCGGAGCACTATTGATGTACCAAATGTATAATGCTACAGATGTAAGCATATTTTATCCTTACGTGTTGGGCTACATGATTCTTTTTATGCCAACACTGGCTTTGGTAAACTCAGTTTCTTTCAATCAAATGAAAGATCCGGAGAAAGAGTTTTCATCAATCCGCATATGGGGTACCTTAGGCTGGATTGCTGCAGGTTTATTAATCAGTTATTTCTTCCATTGGGATTCAAAAGAAGGTACAGAAGCTGGCTTATTGAAAAATACTTTCTTAATGGCTGGTATAGTGTCTTTAGTTTTAGGTTTATTCAGCTTTACCTTACCAAAGACCCCACCTAAGGTATCTTCAGACGAAAAAATTACCGTTTCTGATGTATTAGGTCTGGATGCTTTAAAACTTTTGAAAGACAGAAACTTCTTGATTTTCTTTATTTCATCTATTTTGATCTGTATCCCTCTGGCTTTTTACTACCAAAATGCAAATCCATTCCTTTCCAATATCGGTATGGATAACCCTACGGGAAAAATGACGATTGGTCAGGCTTCAGAAGTTATTTTCTTATTATTTATCCCAATATTCTTTAAAAGATTCGGTTTTAAAATGACCATCTTGGTGGGCATGCTGGCTTGGGCAGTACGTTATGCATTATTTGCTTACGGAAATGCAGGCGAACTGAGYTTTATGCTAATTTTAGGAATTGCATTACACGGTGTTTGCTACGATTTCTTTTTCGTTTCAGGACAGATTTATACCAACTCTAAAGCCGGCGAGCGTTTTAAAAGCTCAGCCCAAGGCTTAATTACCTTAGCTACTTACGGCGTAGGTATGTTAATTGGATTTGCCGTAGCAGGTAAAATTTCTGATGCCTACAAAGCAGCAGATGGCGTAATGGACTGGAAAATGATCTGGATTATCCCAGCAGGAATTGCATTAGTGGTATTTTTATTATTTGCATTGGTTTTCAACGATAAATCCAAGGCTGAAATAGAACCTAAAACTGTTTAATATGGCGTCGAACGTAAATAGAAGAAATGCTTTAAAGAACATCATCGCAGGAACTGCTGCGATTGGTGTTTCTTCAGGATTTTCAGCATTAGCAATGGATAAATCAGAATCAGATCAGCCATTAAGGCTAAAAGGAAATATCAATCATGCCGTTTGCCGTTGGTGTTTTAGCGGTTTAGATGTAGAAACGCTTTGTGTTGAAGCTAAAAAGATCGGCATTAAAGGCATTGATTTAGTTGGGCCAAAAGATTGGCCGACTTTAAAGAAACATGGATTAGAATCTACCATGTGTAATGGTGCCGAAATTAATTTAACAGATGGTTTTAACGACGAAAAATTCCACGAAAAGTTAATTCAAAACTATACCGCGATGATTCCACTTGTTGCCGAAGCCGGCTACAAATACTTAATCTGCTTTAGTGGAAGCCGCCGTGGTAAAGATGATGAAACAGGTTGGAACAACTGCGTGAAAGGATTAAAACAGTTAATGCCCTTGGCAGAAAAACACAATGTGGTACTTGTAATGGAGTTGCTAAATAGCAAAATTAACCATAAAGATTACCAGTGCGATAGAACTTCATGGGGCGCTGAACTTTGCAAACGTTTAGGATCTGAAAACTTCAAATTGTTATACGATATCTACCACATGCAAATTGATGAAGGTGATGTAATTAGAAACATCAGAGAATATCATCAATACATCGCCCACTATCACACCGCTGGTGTTCCGGGTAGAAATGAGATAGACGATACACAGGAATTATATTATCCTGCCATCATGAAAGCCATTGCCGAAACTGGCTTTAAAGGTTTCGTTGCACAAGAATTTATACCTAAAAATGCAGATAAAATAGCCTCTCTAAAAAAGGCAGTTTCTATTTGCGACATCTAAAAATATACCTATGTTATCAAGAAGAAGTTTTATTTTAAACAGTAGTATGGCTGCAGCTGCAGCACTTTTGGTTCCATCATTTGCTTGTGTGGCTTCCGATAAAAAATCAGTTGGTCTGCAGTTATATTCTTTAAGAGATGAACTTCCGAAAGATGTAAAAGGCACCATAGCTAAAGTGGCAAAAGCAGGCTTTAAAGAGGTAGAAACCTACGGTTTTTCGATAAAGGATCAATTTTGGGGCTTAACACCAGCCGAATTCAAAAAATTGCTTGATGATAACGGATTAACTGCACCAAGCGGTCACTACGGTTTAGGCAGCTATTTAACCGATGGAAACACTGAAGAATTAAAAGCAGCAATTGCTGCTGCCAAAGTGCTTGGAAGCGAATATGTAACCATTCCCTGGTTAGATGAAAGCATTAGAAAAAGTGCCGACGACTACAAAAAAATTGCGGTTAAAATTAACGAAGCCGGAAAATTGGCCAAAGAAGCGGGTATCAGGTTAGCTTACCACAACCATAATTTCGAATTCGAGAAACAAGGTGATACCACTGGTTACGAAATCCTGCTAAACCCAATGGAATCTGTTGCAGCGAGCTGTGCATACATTAAAAAAGAAATTATTTAAATTTAAGAGATGAATTCAAGAAGAACATTCTTAAAACAGGCAGGATTAGCTGCCGGAGCGGTATTATTAATTCCGTCGTTTGCCTTTGATAAAGTAAATAAAAATATTGGCTTACAACTATACTCTTTACGTAATGAGCTGCCAAAAGATGTAAAAGGCATTATCGAAAAAGTGGCACAAGCCGGATACAAAGAAGTAGAAACCTATGGTTTTTCTAATGGAAAATTTTGGGGCTTAACCCCAAAAGAATTTAAAGCATTATTAAATGCAAACGGTTTAAAAGCACCAAGCGGACATTACGGAATGGATGAATTTTCAAAAACCGGAAAAACCGATAAGTTAAAAGCCGATATCGAATCTTCAGCAGCAATTGGTGGTAAATACTTTACCATTGCTGGTGCACACGTAGATATGAGCAAAGGAGTAGATGGCTTTAAGAAAACCGCTGATGATTTTAATAAGGTTGCCGAAATTGCAAAAGCATCTGGTTTAAAATTCGCCTACCACAACCACGATTTCGAATTTAAAAAATTAGGTGATACTACCGGTTACGATGTTTACTTAAGCGAAACCGATAAAAATCTGGTAAATTTCGAAATGGATTTATACTGGGTGGTACGCTCAGGTAACGATCCGTTAGCTTTGTTCAAAAAATATCCAGGCCGTTTCCCAATGTGGCATGTTAAAGATATGGACAAAGCCAAACCTGAATGGAATACCGAGGTAGGTAAAGGTTCTATTGATTTTAAAAGCATTTTTGCTCAGGCAAAACTTTCAGGCATGCAACATTTCTTTGTAGAGCACGAAACCAATTACCAACCTGATCCAGTTGGTTCGATCAAAACAAGCTGTGATTATATCAAAGCCAATTTGATTTAAAACTTATCCAAACCTCGCAGGTTTCGAAAACCTGCGAGGTTTAAATCTCTCCGATCGTCATGCTGAATTTAGTTCAGCATCTTTCTTATGAAACAGACCCTGAAATAAATTCAGGGTGACGCCTCATACTAGTTGTAGTGCTCTCTACAACCTAAGGTTATCATATACCTTCTCATTTAATACCCATCAAGTACAACTAAATCGAATTATGCCTAATCTTTTTAACCTTATTTTCTACTGAAAAAGTAAGATTTTAAATATTAAAAGCAAATTTAATTGGTAACAATGGGGATATAAGCTTAATTTTTAGCATATTTGGGCTTATATCAAATGTTTAATAATATATAATTAAAATTTAAAATGAAAGTAGCAGTAGTAGGTGCCACCGGATTGGTAGGCACTGTCATGTTAAAAGTATTGGAGGAAAGAAATTTCCCTTTAACAGAGTTGATTCCCGTAGCATCAGAAAAGAGTGTTGGCAAGGAAATTACTTTTAAGGGTAAGAAGTTCCCAATTGTTAGCATGGATACTGCAATCAGCATGAAACCAGATATCGCTTTGTTTTCAGCAGGTGGAAATACTTCGTTAGAGCATGCTCCACGTTTTAAAGAAGCCGGAACAACTGTTATCGATAACTCTTCTGCATGGAGAATGGATCCTGCAATTAAATTAATTGTACCAGAAGTTAATGCACACGAACTCTCTATCGATAACAAAATCATTGCTAACCCGAACTGTTCTACCATTCAAATGGTTGTGGTTTTAAAACCTTTGCACGATAAATACAAAATTAAACGTGTAATCGTTTCTACTTATCAATCAGTTACGGGTACAGGTGTTAAAGCCGTTGAGCAATTAATGAACGAGCGTAAAGGCATTGATGGCCCTAAAGCTTATCCATACGAAATTGATTTGAATGTTCTTCCACATATTGATGTTTTCACAGATAACGGATATACCAAAGAAGAAATGAAAATGGTTAAGGAAACGAACAAAATCATGAGCGACGATAGCATTAAAGTTACCGCTACCACAGTTCGTATCCCGGTAATGGGTGGTCACTCAGAATCGGTAAACATCGAGTTCGAAAATGACTTCGATTTAGCTGAAGTGCGAAGTATTTTAGAAAAAGCACCAGGCATAATCGTTGTTGATGATGTTGCCAACTTAAAATACCCAATGCCAAAAGATGCTCATGAAAAAGATGAAGTTTTTGTAGGCCGTATCCGTAGAGACGAATCGGCGCCTAAAGCTTTAAATCTTTGGATTGTTGCAGATAACTTGCGCAAAGGCGCGGCAACCAATGCCGTTCAGATTGCCGAATATCTAATTCAGAAAGAATTAGTTTAATTAATAACCTCAAGAGAAGTCCCCCGGTGTAAAAATCGGGGGACTTTTTTTATACCCGCTCTCCACCATGAAACATATTCCAATCGCTTTAATATATTCCAGGTTACTGATTGGTTTTATAATAATTCTATTAAGCTTTTTCCACGTCAATCATTATTCTTTTCTTGCAATCACATTATTATCGATCGGTTTATTAACAGATGTATTTGATGGAATAATAGCCAGAAAACTCAATATCTCCTCCGAAAAATTACGACGTTTAGACTCCAGTATTGATCAGGTATTTTTTATCTCGGTTGCGGTTGCTACTTATATCCAATGTCCTGATTTTTTCAAAGTCAACTTGGTAAAACTGATTGTCCTTGGTTCTTTCGAAGTTTCAACCTATGCATTAAGTTATATCAAATTCAGAAAAGAAATCGCTACCCATTCTATCGGCGCTAAAATCTGGACGTTGACTATATTTGCCACTTTGGTCGAAATTATAGTGCATTGCGAATCGGTTGTATTATTTGAAATTTGCTTTTGGCTCGGATTGGCAACCCGAATAGAAATACTTGCCATCGTTTTCACGCTAAAAAAATGGACCAACGATGTACCTACCATCTATCATGCAGTAAAGCTAAGGCAGGGAAAAGAAATTAAACGTAACAAGCTGTTTAATGGATAATTTGCTGCGACATAAAAACTAAAAAAAAGATTATAATCACTAAATTATAATGTTAAAGCAATTGGTACAAAAAACAGAACTTCCCTTTGTTTTTCTTAATTGTGATGAAGCCAATGTTCGCACCGCATTAACAGACATTAGCATTGAGCGACTAAAATCAATCGTCGGTTCAAATAAATTCATTTTTATCGACGAAGCCCAACGGGTTGCGAATATCGGTTTAACATTAAAATTAATCGTAGATAATTTTACCAATGTGCAACTTTTGGTTACAGGCTCTTCATCATTAGATCTGGCTGTTGGTATAAAAGAATCGCTAACGGGAAGAAAATTTGAATATCATCTTTTTCCTTTTTCGGTAGCAGAGCTTGTTGATGATACCAATATCCTTACCGAAGAACAGGCATTGGAAAAAAGATTGATCTATGGCTCTTATCCCGATGCGATTAATTATCCAGGAGAAGAAAAAGAACTCTTAATGAATTTGGCCAATAGTTATCTTTTTAAAGATATTTTATCACTTACAGGCATCAGAAAGCCTTTGCAGCTCGAAAAATTAGTGCAGGCCTTAGCCTTGCAAATTGGTAATGAGGTTTCGTATACCGAGCTTGGCCAGATGATTGAAGCCGATAAACTAACCGTTGAGCGTTATATCGATTTATTAGAGCAATGTTTTGTTGTATTTAGGCTGGGGGCATACAGTAGTAACCTACGGAATGAAATAAAAAAGAGCAAAAAAATATATTTCTATGATACTGGGATCCGCAATGCAGTGATCGAAAACTTTAGTATGCTTGCGCTGAGGCAGGATGCTGGTCAGCTTTTTGAAAATTATATCGTTTCGGAATACATAAAAGCAAGTAATAACAAAAGAAAACATGCTAAATATCATTTCTGGCGAAGCTTTCAACAGCAGGAAATTGATTTAATAGAAGAAATTGATGGAAAAATAAATGCCATAGAGATAAAATGGAACGAGAATAAAAAAGTGAGGTTTCCATCAACGTTTTTAGATGCATATCCCACAAACGATACAAACGTTATAAACAAATCTAACTATACTAATTTTCTGATATAAAATAATCTTTGCCTTACATGAAATTTTTCAAAATATTAACCTTATTTCTTTTCTCAGGCATAGCTGCAATTGCTCAAAATCGAATTCAGAACCTCGAAAAAGCCTTCGATAATTTATTAAATGATGAGCAGGCAAAACATGCCATTGCTTCACTTTGCGTTTTAGATGCCAATACAGGTAAAACACTTTATGCCAAAAATGAGCAGATCGGCCTGGCTACGGCTTCAACCTTAAAAACCATAACTGCAGCCACGGCTTTCAGTATTTTAGGGAAGGATTTTCAATTCCAAACCACATTGGCCTATACTGGAACAATTACTACAGATGGAATATTAAAAGGAAACCTGATCATTATTGGCAGTGGCGATCCAACTTTGGGCTCCTGGCGATATCAGAACAAAGAGAATGCTGTTTTAACACAATGGGTTACTGCAGTAAAATCTGCAGGAATCAAAAAAATTGAAGGCACAATAATTGGCGACGATCGCATTTTTGGCACACAAACAACGCCTGAGGGTTGGGTTTGGCAGGATATTGGCAATTATTATGGTGCCGGGACTTCTGGCTTAGCCTGGCGCGAAAATCAATTTGATATTCATTTGAAACCTGGAAGTAGTACAGCAGATGAAGTTAAGGTAGTAAAAACAGTTCCGGCAACGCCTTATGTACAGATCATAAATGAACTAAAAACCGGAAGTCCGGGTTCTGGCGATAGAAGTTACGCTTTTCTTCCACCTTACAGTAATATTGCTTACCTCCGCGGAAGCTGGGGAATAGGCATTGCCAAAACAGGCATTTCTGTAGCCCTCCCCGACCCTGCTTTTGATTGCGCTTACCGTTTACAGGATACTTTAAAAAGATTGGGTATTTCGACTGGTCAGCAAGCCACAACGGCAAGGTTAATGACCTTGAACAATCAGGTCATTCCTTCGCTTACACAGAAAATAAGCACCATCAGTTCGCCTAATTTAAGCGAGATGGCCTACTGGTTTTTAAAGAAAAGCATCAATTTATATGGCGAGTCATTTTTAAAAACCATTGCGATAAAATCAGGCAAAGCAGGTACAACAAGTAAAGGAGCGGAAACCGAAATCAATTTCTGGGCCGATAAAGGCATTGATAAAACGGCATTAAACATTATTGATGGTAGCGGACTTTCTCCGGGAGATAGAATAACAACTTCGGCAATGGCGGATATACTTTTCCAGATCCAGAAAGAAAACTGGTTCGCAGATTATTATAAGGCCTTACCCGAGTACAATGGTATGAAAATTAAAAGTGGAACAATAAATGATGTTTCGGCATTTGCAGGCTATCATACTGATGCTGCAGGTAATAAATATGTAATCGTTATTAACATCAATAACTATAGTGGAAGCGGGATTAACAAAAAGCTGTTCAGGGTATTAGATGAACTGAAGTAATAGAAAAACTTCGATTAAAATATATCATTTGGCCACATATACATCCGCGCAGTCACCTTGATCCAATAGCTATCGGATCAGCACGGCGATGGTAGTAGGTAAATCTTTTCATCAAATACCGATACAATTATTATTCAAATAATTTCTCCTAAATACCATCCAAGCCACAATAAAATTCAACGGAATAAGGATTAATCCGAAGCCAAACATGATAAATACATAAAAAAGGAAAAACAGACTAAAAACCCATATCAAAAATCCTTTAACCTGTATTGCATTTAACAAAAGTAAGCTTCTAAATAACAGAATCGCAGAAAAGGTAAATGCGATTAACCCAAACGATGTTAAAATACCAAAGTTGGTAAATATCCAACAGATTTCGGGCAGTAATAAAACGAGATAGTTTAAACAAAAACTAAAAAATACTTTTTCTTTAGTAAAAGGAAAATTTGGCAAGAAAGACAAGTATCTATTATTAAAAACCTTCTCCTGATAAATGAGCACCACATGTGCCACAATAATACAGGAGGTAACAAGCATCAATAATCTTGAATCATCTTTAAGATCAGCAAAAACTACCAACACACTCGAAATCAGCACCCACGAAAGCAGTTTGGTGAGCGCATAAGCCAATTTCGCCTGATTGAAAACCTGAAAACTATATAACAAAAAAACAGGTTTGCTCCATTTTCTGCTAACCCTGAGTAACCAATTTGGCTTGTTAGCTTCTATTAAACGGTTACTTTCTTTAAGGTATATATAAGCGCCTGCTAAAACCAGAAGCAATTGAAAAAATAAAATCCCGATAGAAATAAGATAATATCCAAATACAATTCCAATGCTTATGACGTATAGCGTATAACACAATACAGGGATAAATATGCAGGTCTGCACTACACACCAGGCCATAAACTGCTGTTTTTTGGTTGACGACGTGAAACTATAATACAGAAACTCTTGCTGGGGCAAAACAAGTTGACTTAAGACGTATTTTAAGCTTTTGTAAGCATACAATGTGCTACCTATAAGATAGAAAGTCATCATTAGTGGATTACTCACCAAACTAATGGTAAAGAAAAACTGCCAGAAATCAATCTGGTCGGGCCAAACCGTGCCCAGGGTATTGATAAACAAACAGTAACTGATCAACATCACAAAGATGAATACCAACATAGCTGCATGGGTACGGTAAAAACCATCAACAAATATTTTCTTTAAGGCGGTATTTGAAAGCAACGACATTAAAAATTCAGTATTATTTTTTTATCTTGAATATTGATCTGTTGAAGTCCGGGCAATTTTAACTCATCTAATGGCTGATGTGAGGAAAGTAAAAAACTGATTTTTTCATTTTGGCACTTTTCATTAATCCAGCGGTATAATATCTCCAAAGATTCTACATCGATCGTATTTAAAGGCTCGTCTAATAAGATCAATTTAGGTTGCCCTAAAAAAGCCAAAACCAACGACAACTTTTTTAACATGCCACTAGAATATGAACCCAATGGATTATGAATGTAAGGCTCCATACCCATTTCAGCAATTAAGATCTTTGCTTGATCAGAAACAGCCCCCTTGGCTTTAGCGAAAAGATCAACCATTTCAAATCCGGTCAAAAATTCGGGGTACAGTGGTTCGGCCTCGGCAAAATTTACAAGCTTTCGATAGGAAACACCATGATCTTTTAAATAAATAGTACTTATCGCGATATCACCTTCGAAAGACAATATTCCTGCAATTGCTTTCAAGAGGGTACTTTTCCCCGAACCGTTACTTCCTTTTATCCAGAAAATGCCTTCGGGAATTTTAATATTATCTATCTTTAAAACAAGATGATTGAAATAAGATTTTTCAAATTGATTGAAGTGTAACATAAAAGCATTTTGTTTCTGACTTTAGTTTTAATGAAAAGTTACAAAGCACAATCATCTTGATAAAATCATACACAATGCAATTAATTTTACGCCCTTACCAACCAAGTGATGTTGAAAGTTTGGTTAAACATGCCAACAATTTCAATATTTCGAAATATTTAACCAATAAATTCCCTTTTCCTTATGAGAAAAAAGATRGCGAGGCTTTTATTCAACTCGCACTGAGTCATGATCCCTTACAAATCAAGGCCATTGTGTTAAACGATGAAGTAATTGGATCGATTGGTGTGCATCAACTGGCCGATATTTACAGCAAAAGTGCAGAAATAGGCTATTGGATTGCTGAGGATTTTTGGGGCAAAGGCATTGTTCCGCTTGCCATAAAAGAAATGCTTAAATATGGTTTCGAAACATTTGATATTGAAAGAATTTTCGCACGGACTACACATACGAACCTGGCCTCGCAGCAGGTTTTAAAGAAATCGGGCTTTATTTTCGAGGCAGCGCTAAAAGATACTATTTTTAAAAATGGCGAATATTTTGATGAATTCATTTTTGGATTTAGGAAACACCAGCTAGGCAGAGAACAGCATTAAAACATTTTGTTAAACTCGAAGCTTATTGCGTAAATTCGTGTAAACCAAAAACAACAAAGCAATGAAAATATCGATCAAATCAGTAATGCTGTTTGTTGCACTTTTAGGTGCAGCAGATTTCGCAAATGCCCAGGGAGCCAAGTTTCCACAACCGAGTAGCGGGCAAACCATTATCCAGGATTTTGGATTAGGCAAAATAACTTTAACCTACTCTCGTCCGAATGTTAAAGGCCGCAAAATTTTTGGCGGCATGGAGCCAATGGGCGTAGTTTGGCGTAACGGGGCAAATGCGGCCACACGTATTAAATTTACCGATGCCGTTAAAATTGAAGGCAAAGATCTGCCTGCTGGTGAATATGGCCTGTTCAGCATTCCAGGCAAAAATGAGTGGACGGTTATTTTCAGCAAAACGCCCGATCAATGGGGTGCCTACGCATATAAGGAAAGTGATGATGTGCTTCGTGTAAAAGTAAAAACAACAGCTTTAAAAGATAAAGTAGAAACCCTTAGCATGCAGTTTTCGGCTGTTAGCGAAACTTCGGCGCAGTTAAATATGATGTGGGAGAATAGTGCTTATGCCATCAATATTACAACTTCTATCGATGAAAAAGTAATGGCAAATATTGCTGAAGCGATGAAGGGCGAAAAAAAACCTTACTTTAATTCGGCATTGTATTATTATCAAAATGGAAAAGATTTAAAAACAGCTTTAGAATGGATGACGGAAGCAGAAAAATCAGATCCTAAAGCACCCTGGTTTAAATTATGGAAAGGCCGTATCCAATTGAAAATGGGCGATAAAGCGGGAGCATCAGCTACTGCGCAGCAAGGTATAGACGCTGCAAAGGCACAAAAGATTGATGAATATGTACGCCTCAATTCTGAACTTTTGGCCGAAGCTAAAAAATAAAGAGATTAAAATATTTTATAAAACCGTTGGAGTTGATTCAACGGTTTTTTTATGAGGCTATAAATAACATTGTCATGCTGAGGCACGAAGCATCTGTTCCATAGCTTGCAGATGCTTCGTACCTCAGCATGACAGAATACCAATATTAACTTAAAATTAACCACTGATTAACTTGAACAACTATCATAACATTAACCCTTAAAACACTTTATTTATTTAAAAATAATACTAACTTTGATGTTGCGCTTAGTAATTGTATTTTATACACTAAGCAGGTTAAAAAATCAATAAAAAATCAAATAAAAATGAGCATAATCGTTAATGTCCATGCCAGACAAATTCTCGATTCGAGAGGCAATCCAACAGTAGAAGTAGAAGTTGTAACAGAAGCAGGTGCTTTTGGCCGTGCAGCTGTACCAAGCGGTGCATCTACTGGACAATATGAGGCTGTTGAATTACGTGATGGGGATAAATCTACATATTTAGGTAAAGGTGTTTTAAAAGCTGTAGAAAATGTAAATACTAAAATTGCTGATGCATTAAGAGGTATTGATGTTTTTGAGCAAAATACAATTGATAAAATCATGTTAGACCTGGATGGTACCGAAAACAAAGGTAACTTAGGTGCTAACGCAATTTTAGGTGTTTCTTTGGCTGCTGCTAAAGCTGCTGCTGATGAAATCGGTCAACCATTATACCGTTACATTGGTGGTGTTAATGCAAACACTTTACCAATTCCGATGATGAACATCATTAACGGTGGTTCTCACTCTGATGCACCTATCGCTTTTCAGGAATTTATGATTATGCCAGTTGGCGCACCTTCTTTCTCTGAAGCTTTACGTTGGGGAACTGAAGTTTTCCATAGCTTGAAAAAAATTCTTCACGATAGAGGTTTATCTACTGCAGTAGGTGACGAAGGTGGTTTTGCACCAACTTTTGACGGTACTGAAGATGCAATTGAAACTGTATTAAAAGCAATTGAAACTGCTGGTTACAAACCAGGTTCTCAAATCTGTTTAGCTTTAGACTGTGCATCATCTGAGTTCTACAAAGATGGCAAATACGACTATACTAAATTTGAAGGCGCCACTGGGGTAATTCGTTCAAGCGAAGAGCAGGCACAATATTTAGCTGATCTTTCTGCAAAATATCCAATTATCTCTATTGAAGATGGTATGGATGAAAACGATTGGACTGGCTGGAAAAGCTTAACCGATAAAATTGGTGACCATGTTCAATTGGTTGGTGATGATTTATTTGTAACTAACGTAACCCGTTTACAACGTGGTATTGATGAGGCTACTGCTAACTCAATCCTAGTAAAAGTAAACCAGATCGGTTCCTTAACTGAAACCATCAATGCGGTAACTTTAGCACAAAACAATGGCTATACTTCGGTAATGAGTCACCGTTCTGGCGAAACTGAAGATGTTACGATAGCTGATTTAGCTGTTGCATTAAACTGCGGACAGATTAAAACTGGTTCTGCATCACGTTCAGACAGGATTGCTAAATACAATCAATTATTACGTATTGAAGAAGAATTAGGTGAAAACGCTCGTTTCATTGGTTCAAAATTCAAATACGCTAAGAAATAATTTATAGTATTGGGTTTAAACCCAATGCTATAATGTTAACAAGTTGAAAAACTTATTTGCGAAACATCCGGAGATTTTAAATCTTCGGATGTTTTTATTTTAATACTATATTTGTTTGTTGGATTCGGGTTTTCTCAAATCTCACATCTAAAATCTCATATCAATATATGAAACGTTTAATAGATCTTTTCCGAAATAAATATTTCCTTGCTACTGTCGCTTTTGCGATGTGGATGCTATTTTTCGACAAAAACGATATGATGTCGCAATACGAGTACCGCAGTCAGGCCAATAAACTGCAGGAAGAAAAAGAATATTTCGAGAAAGAAACCGCCCAGGTTAAAAAAGATTTAAACGAACTGAATACCAATCTGAATACGGCTGAAAAATTTGCCCGCGAAAAATACTTCATGAAAAAAGATAATGAAGATGTTTTTGTGATTATCCAGGAAGAGAAGAAGGATTAGTTTTCAGTTGGCAGTGCTCAGTTAACAGGTTGAGGTTAGCAATTTCAACAATAGAACAATCCATTTCCAGTTAACCGATTAACCAATTCAAACAGTTAACCTATCTAATGCTTCACATCCTCTACATTATTGCCATAACCGCCGAAGCCATGACTGCTGCACTTTCTGCGGGCAGACGTGATATGGATTGGGTTGGTGTTTGCATTATTGCCTGGGTTACAGCATTAGGCGGCGGAACAGTTAGAAATGTATTATTTGGCCATTACCCAATGAGCTGGGTAGAACATCCAGAATATTTGGTAATTACTGCAGTAGCAGCCTTACTCGCTGCATTTATTGCCTCGATTATGACTAAACTCAAAAAACTTTTCCTTTATCTTGATGCTTTAGGTTTGGTGGTTTTCACGATTATTGGCTGTCAGGTTGCACAGGAAATCCATTTACCTTATTTAATTGTACTTTTTAGCGGAATGATTACTGGTTGTGCTGGCGGGGTACTTCGTGATGTACTCTGCAACGAAGTTCCATTTCTTTTTAGAAAAGAGATTTATGCCAGCGCAGCGATAGTCACCGGCGCGGTTTATATCGGCATAGAGCATTTTCATGGAAGCGAGATGCTGGCTACTATTTTAGCAGCCGTAGTTGGATTAGCCCTAAGATTACTTTCTATCCGCTTCGAATGGCACATGCCTAAGTTCGTTTATCGTGATGAATGGCATTGATTCAGTTGGAAGTTTTCAACTTAGAGCTTTTTTCCGTGGTGTCAGGTGTTACCACCTGACACTTTCAAATTATTTGAACACCATTCATTATTCTCCAATTTAAGGATTATTTATCAGTCAGATGGTAACATCTGACTACACATCTATCAACGGATACAATCAATCAAAAATATTTCTATAATCAATTATTTTAACAACATTATCCCGAGTACCTAAGTAAAAAGCAGCACTGCTGTATCTATAATTTTCGGGATACTCACTCAAATTCCAATGAGATTGCAACGGGTTCTGATGAATATATTCCAATTT
>NZ_JBFTRT010000115.1:0-10668 GCF_056399685.1 Pedobacter sp. 01N416 | reverse complement strand
CACCTCGTTTACACCGAGGGGGTCGGGGGTTCGAACCCCTCATTTCCCACTCAAGTCCTTCAGTTTTACTGAAGGACTTTTTTGTTTGATATTTATTGAAGCTGGYTCAGAGCACCTCGTTTACACCGAAGGGGCGTCCCGATTGGGATCGGGATCATTTCCCGCTAAGCCTTTAGTAAAATTAGACGGCTTTTAATTCATATAGAAATCACTTTCCTATTAAGATTTCTAAAAGCAATAGACATCCCAAAATAATTAAACAGTTGTTAAAGATGTTTTACACCTATATTCTATATTCCAAAACGCGCGATAAACATTATATCGGTTCTACTGTTAACCTAACAGTTAAAGAAGCACAATACAAATCATTCAGGTTTTACCGGGCATACTGGTGATTGGTTTATTGTCTGGTTCGGGATTTTTGATAATTTAAGAGATGCAAGAATTAAGGAAAACCAGATTAAAAAATGGAAAAGCAGGGTTATGATAGAAAAATTGATTGCATCAACTGGTTTATGTCACCTCCTTTATACCGTGAGGATCGTCCCAATTTCAATCGGGATCATTTCCCACTTAATTCCTAAGAGGCTGTATCATAAGTGTAACATTGTCATCCTGAGCTTGTCGAAGGACCTCTTTTAAATATCTTAAAGGCGTTTCGACAAAGCTCAACATGACAAATCTATCGGAAATACAACTTATAATACAACCTTTTTTGTTTGCGAAAATTATATTCGTCATTTCGAGCGGAGTGCAACGCAGTCGAGAACCCGAAGGCTCGGCGAAGCTAAATCTTTCTAGATAGATCTCTCTCCCGAAAGTTCGGGACTGCGCTTCAGTCGAGATGACGATTTTTCTATTAAATCCTGTCATTCTGATCAGATAGCTATCCAATCAGAAGACAAAATGGATTAAATACATTATTTAGGCTCCCACAACTCAATCTTATTGCCCTCTCCATCCATAATATGGATAAATTTACCATAATCGTAAGTTGCAATCTCATCGAGTATGGTTACACCGTTTTCTTTGAGTTTGTTTACGAGCCCTTCAATATTCTGTACACGGTAGTTAATCATGAAATCTTTTTTGGACGGCGAAAAATATTCATCCCCTTTTTTGAACGGACTCCATTGAAGTGATTCGACCTCATCAGGATTATTGAGGTTTCTGGATTCAAAACTCGAGGTGCCCCAGGCACTCATTTCAAATCCTAAATTTTTAGCATACCAATCTTTCGTTTCCTGCGGATTATCTGAAAAAAAGAAAATGCCACCAATTCCTGTCACTTTTGGAGTGGTATCTGCAGTCGAATTTAAGTCGTCTTTTTGTTCTTCCATGTTATTTTTCTATTTGGCTGAGTGTAAGTGTTGTTACAATCAATGTCGTTTTTGTTAATTTTTCTCAATGGCCCAATATAGCAGAAAATCACTTCTTCTAAAATATGTTTTTTCTTCACAGAAATGAGTTTAGATAGATTGTAATTTATGTTTTATTTATTTACCTTATTCAATTATATATCCGAAATTGCCAGCTGAAAATTGCGGCAAATGTTCGGTAAAATTATCAGGTTCATTTTCTTTGGAAACTACTTCGTGGGTATTTTAGCTGTTGCCCTAACGCTCGAAGCAACCTTCCAATTAAGGTTGCCACTTAATTCATTAAATTACTACCTGTTGTTGTTTCTGGCGCCAACCATCTATTATACCTACGCTTACAATAAGGTTTCTACCAAACCATCAACAACTAATCCACGCAATCAGTGGTATTTCAAACATAAAATGTTTATCAACTGGAGCCAGGCTGTGCTTTTTATTATTTGTATGCTGTTGGCCGTAAATCTGCTCTATCAAAACTTTCAGCATATTACGGGCCTGCCCATCAGTTATTGGATAGCTATATTGATCATYATCATTGCAGGCGGCTTATATTATGGTTTACTGCCCAGATCTTTCCTCAAATTTAATCTGCGCAATACAGGCTGGTTAAAAGCTTTTGTAATTGGTTTTGTATGGGCCTGCTGTGCCAATGTGCTGCCGCTGATTATGCTTAAAATTGAAACTGGGGTTGGCTACCACGATTCTGTATTGTGGACCTGGCTATTTATTAAAAACTGGATGTTCTGCACGGTAAATGCAATCATTTTTGATATTAAAGATTATCCAACCGATGCTAATAGACATTTAAGGACATTCGTAGTACGTTATGGCCTGCGCAGAACAATTTTCAGTATCCTGATCCCATTGCTGATTATAGGTTTAGTTTCTTTAGGCATATTTGCCAGTTACAAAGGTTTTGGATTGCCACAGGTTTTATTTAATGTGTTGCCTTTTATCCTGACCATTTATGTGGCCTATTCTATGCACCGCAGAAAAAATATCCTTTATTATCTGATGGTAATTGATGGACTTATTTTGTTTAAGGCGATATGTGGAATGATTGGGATGCAGTTTGTTCATTAAGTATAAAGACTAAAGCCGATATTATTTGAAAAGTTCAATCTTGATACCTAATTCTCATTACCTGATACTATGCTTAACAACTATGATAAAATAGCAGGTCATTACGATGCTTTAAGCCGTTTGGTGTTTTTTAAATCGCAGGTTAATGCGCAGGTCAATCAACTTCCATATATTCAGGAGAATAGCCATATATTAATTGTTGGCGGAGGAACCGGGTGGATCCTGGAAGAACTCTCGAAGACTTATACCGGATTAAAGATCGTTTATGTTGAAATATCCGCTAAAATGATTGCGCTTTCTCAAAAACGAAGCTATGAAAATAATCACGTTGAATTTGTAAACATCGGTATCGAGGATTTTAAAACTGATGTATTATTTGATGTAATTTTAACACCTTTTCTGTTTGATAACTTTGCCGAACAACGCGCTGCAAAGGTGTTTGTACAGTTAAATGGGTATTTAAAGAAAGATGGATTGTGGTTTCTGGTTGACTTTTCGTTAAATAAAACCAACGGAAACTGGTGGAAATGGTTGTTAATCAGATCGATGTATGGCTTTTTTAAATTGTTGGGCATAGTAGAAGCGTATCAGCTTATTGATATGAATTCTTACTTTTTCAAAGCCGATTATCTGATTGTTGAGGAACGGCTATATTATGGAAGCTTTATTAAGGCAACAATCTTCAGAAAATAAAAATGACATTCATTTAATGCAATTATGTTGCGTTTGATAATTCGTTTTGGATCTTTGTATTAAAAGATATAGATATGGATTTTGATGTAATCATAATTGGTGGAAGCTACGCTGGTTTATCTGCCGCATTAACTTTGGGTAGGGCGACCAGAAATGTTTTGGTAATTGATGCCGGTAAACCGTGCAACAGGCAAACGCCACACTCGCATAATTTTTTAACGCATGATGGTCATGAGCCTGCAGCTATTTCTAAAGCTGCTAAAGCAGAAGTACTGGAATATCCAACAGTTAGATTTTTAGAAGGGAAAGCCATTTCGGCCATACAAATAGATGGAGGTTTTAATGTTGGCATAGAAAACGGCGAAAATTTTACTGCACGAAAAATATTGTTGGCCACAGGTTTAAAAGATGTGCTGCCTGATATTAAAGGTTTGGCTGAATGCTGGGCAATTTCTGCTATACATTGCCCTTATTGCCATGGTTACGAGGTGAAGAATGAAAAAATAGGCCTGTTAATGAATGGCGAGCATGCATTTGAGATGGCCAAAACCCTGAACCATTGGAATAAAGATTTAACGGTTTTAACCAATGGTAAATCGCAGCTAAGCGCCGAGCAGACTGAAAAACTGAAATCCAAATCAATTAGTATTATAGAAGATGAAGTTGTTGAACTACTGCACAATAATGGTTATCTCGAAGATGTTGTTTTTAAGAATGGTGAAAAAATAGCCTTAAAGGCGATTTACCTCAAATCGGATGTTGAACAACATTGTAATTTCAACGAACAGCTCGGTTTTGAATTAACAGATTTAAAAATGATAAAAGTAGATGAGCAGCAGCAAAGCACTGCCAAAGGCGTTTATGCCGCAGGAGATTGTGCAACCTTGTTCAGGTCGCTATCTATTATTACAGCTGCAGGAACAATGGCCGCAGTGGTAATGAATAAGGAAATGATTTCTGAAGATTTTTGATCAACCATCGGAAATTTAAAATAAGATTGCGCCAACAATTGTTGCAATAAACATCGCTGCTATTACGATTCTATCAGCAGTAATCCATTGCGCTCTTGTAAGTGGTGTAATACTTTTTTTTTCGCTTTCTGCTTTGTGCCTGGAAAGCCTGAAAACTGATGTGTCTAATTTAATAAGCATAGGAATGAGTTTAATAGGGTTAATTTTCTTAAGACAAATCCCAAGCCAAAAACTAAGAAAAATGTTGAATTGTTAATAACTTATACTTTTTTGTTATTCCGCTGATATTTATACGTTTATCAGTGCAATTAGTTGGGTAACCGCTGATTAAGCTGTCTAGAAAATGAAACAGCTTAATCATGCTATCTGTATAGTAATGAGTTTATTACCTATCGTTCTGTTTTATCTTTCTGTGCTTTTAATTTGCTATTCTTTTTACCGTACCAGAAGTAAATGGCTAAACCAATAATTAACCAGACCGCTAACCTAACCCAGGTTTCCCAAGGTAAAAATACCATCATGGCAATACAGGTTAAAATGCCCAAAATAGGGATTAAGGGCACAAAAGGAACTTTAAATGGACGTTTAGCTTCAGGATTTGTTTTTCTTAAGATCAAGATGCCAACGCAAACCATTAAAAAGGCCAACAAGGTACCAATGCTTGTCATTTCGCCTACCACATTCATGGGGACAAATGCAGCAAAAAGTCCAATAAATACACAAAGTATAACGTTCGATTTATATGGTGTTTTAAATTTAGTATGTACGTCAGAAAACATCTTTGGCAATAAGCCATCCTTACTAATGGAGTAGAACATTCGCGACTGTGCCATTAAATCGATTAAAATTACAGAAGTATAACCGATCAAAATCGCCAAAATAATAGCCTGACTTAACCAGGCGTAAGGTGTTTTTTCGATGGCAATGGCTACTGGAGCACCACTGTTGGCAAATTCTTTATAATTGGCCAGACCAGTCATCACATGCCCGAACAAACCAAATAAAACCGTACAAACCACTAATGATCCAATGATGCCGATTGGTAAATCTCTCGCTGGATTCTTTGTTTCCTGTGCCGAAGCTGCCACGGCATCGAAGCCGATAAATACAAAAAACACTAAACCAGCACCACGTAAAACGCCACTCCAGCCAAACTGACCAAAAGTTCCGGTATTTTCGGGGATGTATGGATGGTAGTTTGCAGGATCGATATATTGCCAGCCCAGCGCAATAAAAACCAATACCACACCAACTTTAAGAAACACAATAATTCCATTTACAATGGCAGAGCCTTTGGTGCCACGGATTAATATGGCTGTCATTAATACCACCACCAATGCTGCAGGGATGTTTACAATGCCATTAACGGTAGAGCCATCGGCAAGTTTAGCGGTTTCGAAAGGGGATAAGGTTAATTGCGGAGGAAGATAAATATGCAAGCTGGCTAAAAGCCTGGTTAAATACTGCGACCAGCTGATGGCTACTGTAGCACAGCCCACAGAATATTCCAATACCAGATCCCAGCCTATAATCCAGGCGAAAAGTTCGCCCATGGTAGCGTAAGAATAAGTATAGGCACTGCCTGCAACTGGAATCATGGATGCAAACTCAGCATAACACAAAGCTGCAAAACCACAGCCCAATGCCGCGATAATGAAAGATAGGGTAACTGCCGGACCAGCGTGATTGGCTGCGGCCAAACCTGTAATGGAGAATAAACCTGCACCAAGCGTTAAGCCTACGCCAATTAAAATAAGGTTTATCGGCCCTAAGGTTCTTTTGAGCGTTCCTTCGCCGCTTTCGTTTGCCTCAGCAACAATGCTGGCAATAGATTTTTTCATGAAAATAAGTTAAGACGCTGCAAAATTATTAAAATATATTAAATCTATAGTATTTATATATTTAATTCCTCGAAGCCTGGACGGGCGTGTGCGCAAGCGGATCTTGGAAATCTAAAACGGTCGCTACAAATTTCTTCTTTTAGAAAATCTGCGTCCTGTTTTTCATGGGAGCTGCAGTCCCGCCATCGCTTGTAGTCCTCTCCCGATGAAAAATCGGGATGCGGGCTACCTACTCTGTCGGGTTTATTTACAAGGGGCTGTTCTGGCATTATCCCAAGATCATTACTAGTAATACCAGCCCTCTCCACCTTAAACCTGATAGAACCGAATAGCTCCCGATTTTATCGAATATTTTATATTTAAAGGGTATCTAAATCGGGACTATAGGTGATAGCAGGACTGTCGAAACCTAAGGAATACAGGCCCCTGCTTTACTAAAAAAAGCTATAAATACTTAGTTTTTATCTACCTAAACCTTAAACATGAAATTTTTATTAAAAATTAATTAATTAATAATCAGGTATTTATGAAATTACTTTAATTTATTTTAGTACTATGTATTGCATGGTAGTATATAAAACATATATCTTTGTATTATGATAGCAGAAAATACGCAAACACAAATGCGGAAGGGAATTCTGGAGTACTGTGTTTTATCAATCATCTCCCGGGGCGAAATATATGCTTCGGATATTATTGCCGAATTAAGGACGGCAAAGCTATTGGTGGTTGAGGGTACATTATATCCATTATTAACAAGGCTTAAAAACAATGGTTTATTAAGCTACAACTGGGTAGAGTCTACCTCAGGTCCACCGCGTAAATATTATACCTTAACCGAAGACGGTCGGGGTATTTTATCACAACTAGATCAAACCTGGCAGGAGCTGGCTTATGCTGTAGGTATTTCACAAAAAGGAGCCAATTCATAAATATTAAAAAGGAAATGGAAAAGACCATCATCATAAACATAGGGAACACGATTATTCATATTGAAGAAAGTGCTTACGAACTCTTAAAGGCCTACCTGAACGAAGTAAAACAATATTTTGCCAACCATGCAGATGACCTTGAAATTGTAACGGATATCGAAAACCGGATTGCCGAACTGTTAACCGAGCAATTGGAAGAGCAGAAAAAACAAGTGGTAGATTCGGCCAACGTAAATTCGGTGATTGCGCAAATGGGCAAGGTGCAGGATTTTGACACGGTAGAGGAAGGTGAAGAAGAGCCAGTGATCAATAACAGCTATCAATACCAATACACGGAGAAAAAACTGTACCGCGATATGGACGACCGCGTGGTAGCGGGTGTTTGTGCGGGTATTGCACATTATGTAAACGCAGATCCTAAATGGATTAGGTTGGCTACATTACTGATCAGCTTTGCTGGTGGATTTGGATTGCTGGTGTATGCCATACTCTGGATCATCATGCCAAAAGCCAAATCGCGTATCGAAAGAATGGAAATGAAAGGCGAACCTGCAAATCTTCAGGGTTTCCAAAAGAACTTAGATGAAGAGCTACAGGCCGTTAAGGAACGTTTGAGCGAAGTAAATAAACATGCTCAGCCGATATTTGCCCGTTTAGGGAATTTTATAGGAGAATTTTTCGAATGGCTTGGCCGCTTTATTTCGGGCACCGGAAAGGTTATTTTTAAAGTAATTGCGGGTTTTATCGTTGTATTTGGCGTACTCTTTTTAATTGCTTTAATTATTGGTACGGCCGCTTTTCAGGGGTTTTGGGATGCGAGTATTTACGAATATTTTCCCTTCTCTATTATTAATGAAGGAAATAGGGGGGCAATTTTATTTGGTGCATTTATTGTTTGCTTTGTACCGATTTTAGCCCTGGTATTATTCTCGATCAGGGTAGCTTTTAACAAACAGGCCATTAACAAAACACTTTCTTTTGCCCTGTTAATTATCTGGTTGGCCGGTGTAGCTATAACAGGTTATCAAGCAGCTAAAATATCATCAGAATTTAAGCAACATGCGGAGTTAACACAAACAACCGACCTGAAAGCTTATCCGGTGTATACCATCAATATTGATAAAAGTAAATATTTCAGTAAAGAAGATAGCGCGGCTTACCACATTGATGCGAACAATCGCCACCAGATTGTAGTTGACGATTTTGAAGACGGACCTTTTGTTTCGCCGAACCGTATCCGCATTGATATTAACAAAAGTGAAACCGGTGTTACCCGTTTAACACAGAAATACGAATCGCAGGGTAAAACTTTTCAAAGTGCCTTACAAAATGCACAGAACATTAGCTACAATTATGTAGTGAAAGATGCTGAACTGATTTTTAGTCCGCGGTTTCAATTGAGAAAAGGAACCATTTGGAGAAACCAGGAAGTAAGGTTAAATCTTGAAATTCCAGTGGGTACAAAATTAATTTTAAAGCAGGATGCTTACCGCTATGTTAATAATTACTGGACCTGGGAATGTAACGACAGCGAAAACGACCACAACGATTCTAGTGTATGGATTATGACGGATGATGGTTTGAAATGCGTTGCAAAATTAAAAGAAGAGGCGTTAAAAAAGGAAAAGTTAGAGCAAGAGCTACGTGATTTAGACCATTTGCACCAAGATAGGCCTAATGATACCCTTTATCAGGACTCTGTATCAAACCGGATTAAGGAAGTTAAGGAAGAATTGGGTATAGCGCCTGAATAATACGATCCGATAAACATCATAAAAGTACCTATAAGAAAAAACCATGAAAACATTATTTACGCTAGTTGCATGCTTTATGGCATATGGGGCTTCTTTTGCCCAAAAATTAAATAAACTTACAGGGAAAATTGTTGATGAAAAGACTGTTCCGGTATCGTTTGCGATTGTTAGGGTGCTGAATTATCCTGATACCACTGTGGTTAAAAGCGTATCGACCAATATCGAAGGAGCGTTTGCAATTGATCAGTTGAAAAGCGGCGAGTATGTATTGTCGATTTCTATAGTGGGTTTTAAAAGTAAAAAAACTAACCGTTTTTCGCTTAACGAAGACATGAAATTACCTGCTATCACGATCGAAAGTTTAAGCAAACAATTAAAAGACGTGAGCGTTCAGGGCAAAAAACCTTTTATTGAACATCAGATCGATAAAATGGTGCTGAATGTAGAGAACAGCATTATTGCAACAGGTGGTACGGCGCTCGAAATTTTAGAGAAAGCGCCGGGCGTACAGTTAGACAGGCAAAATGACCAAATTTTATTAAACAATAAATCAGGTGTAATGGTGATGATTGATGGGAAGAACAACTTTTTATCGAGTGCCGATTTAACGGTTTATCTAAATGGCTTAAGCAGCAGCCAGATTGCTACCATCGAAATTATTACTAACCCATCGGCTAAATATGATGCTGCCGGCAACGCGGGTATCATCAACATTAAACTTAAAAAGAACAAAGCATTTGGCACCAACGGAAGTGTCTCTTCAACCTATCGCAATGCAATAAGGGCTAACTTACCCACCAACATTTACGGATCGGAGCTTAACTTCAATTTAAATCACCGTGTAGAAAAGTGGAATTTTTTCACCAATGCAAATGCTTCAAAAAATAATAATTTTTCGAATTTATTTTTAGAGCGGAGCACCAATGCCAATGGTTTACAGAGTATGTTTAACCAGAATTTTCAAAAAATATATACAGGATCGCGGTTGGCCGCAAAACTAGGTGCAGATTATTACGCAGGTGAAAAAACAACCATTGGTATTATGCTTGATGGCAGTACGAATACACGTAAATTGGATAATTTCTCTCAAACCTTTATAAACGAGATTAAGGATGGAGTTGCCAGCAATAATTCGTTAATCCAATATTCTGATGCGAATACCCCAAACAAAAATTATAGCGCAAATTTTAATATCAGGCATGATTTTAAAAAAGAGGGCGCAAGTTTAAACTTTGATGCCGATTACTCAGGCTTTGATTACTCGGGTCTGGAAAATTTTAACACTAACTTTTACGATGAAAAAGGGACTGTTTACAACAATACGATCATTAAAAACGATAGTAAAACAGCCATTGATATTTATGCTGCAAAAACAGATTTTACCTGGCCGCTATCAAAAACTACAAAATTGGAAACCGGTTTAAAAAGCGCTTATGTAAAAACCAATAATGATTTTTTATCGTTGGCATTGGTAAATAATGAATGGCAAAATGTTGTAGGGCAAAGCAATAATTTTATTTACAAAGAAAACGTAAATGCAGCTTATGCAAACTTATCAAAAGATCTGGGTAAGTGGCAATTTCAGGCTGGTTTACGGGCAGAGTTTACCCAATCTACCGGAACATCTGTAACCAATAATACATCGGTAAAACAACATTATTTATCATTATTTCCAACGGTTTTTGTTAATCAGAAAATTTCTGAAAGTAGTAATCTACGTTACACCTATGGCCGACGGATAGATCGACCAAATTACCAGCAGTTAAATCCATTTAATTTTTACATGGATCCTTATACCATAGCACAGGGAAACCCATACTTAAAACCCCAGTTTACCAATAATTTTGAGGTGAGTTACAATTATAAAAGCGGATTATTTTTTTCATTGAGTTATGCTAAAACAAAAGATTTAATTTTAGATAGTAAAACCGCACAAAACGATAGCACCAGAATAGTTACTGTAGGCCAAGGGAATATTGGCAGCGGGGAATACTACTCGGCCGGGTTATCTGTTC
>NZ_JBFTRT010000114.1:0-10680 GCF_056399685.1 Pedobacter sp. 01N416 | reverse complement strand
AGAAAAAGCAGATCGGGTTTGGGCAGGGCTGCAAAAGAAACTCAAAAAGGATTGGCACCGCAAATACTATTGCACCTATTTATCAGAAATACCAGAGGCTTACAATCACCTCTTTCAGTTTACCATATATATTTTTCAAAATCAATTGGGTGCAGAAAGTAATTATGGCAATCCACATGTAATTGCACTGGCTAAATATGCCAAAAGCGTAGAAAGGGAAAAACACAGGATGGAAGCATTTATCCGTTTTCAAAAAACTGGCGATGGGATATTTTATGCCAATATAGATCCTGATTTTAATGTACTGCCTTTAATATCCAATCATTTTAAAAACCGTTATGCCGATCAGCCTTGGGTAATTTACGATTTAAAGCGCAAATATGGCTTACATTATAATTTAACAAGCGTTGAAGAAATTACGATCAGCTTTAGCAACGGTGCAGATAAGCAAAATCTTGCGCCAGTTTTAATGGACGAAAGTGAGGCATTGTACGCAACCCTTTGGAAAGATTATTTTAAAAGTGCCAACATTGTAGCGCGGAAAAACACCAAACTGCATTTGCAGCATGTACCTAAAAGATATTGGAAATATTTAACGGAGAAAGTTCCAATTTAGCGAACAAGAGTTAACAACTCCAATATCATATAGGTTGGTCGGTGGTCAACACTGAATATACATGCAATAAATCTGGCTAAAAAATCAAAACTTACTGCCATGCTGACACCCACATTCTAAATTAGCGTAAAAAGTTTGACAGTTTGGTGAAAATTTGTCCCGCTAAACCTCTTGGCATAAAAAGTGTTAATTGTAAGCTTAGTTAAAAACTCAAATCAAAATAAAAAAATAATAAAAGTTATGGCGTTAAACCTTAAACCAATTGCTGGCAGTTCGAACAGAGTAATAGTTGAACCGGCTGCGGCAGAAGAGAAAACTGCATCAGGTTTGTATATCCCTGATACTGCAAAAGAAAAACCATCTAAAGGAACTGTAGTTTCTGTTTCTGAAGAAGATGCTGAAGGTAAAAAAGCGAGTGTAAAAGTTGGCGATGTTGTAATTTATGGTAAATACGGTGGTACCGAATTCCCTTACGAAGGTAAAGATTACTTAATTATGCGCGAAACTGATATTTACGCTGTTGTTGGRTAAAAATTAATGATTGAATGACTGAATACCTCAAATGAGTGAATTCAGCATAAATCAACAAATAAAATAATAATGTTAGAATGAAAAAGCACAAACTCAATCATTCTCTCATACAATCATTCAAAATTTAAAAAATAATGTCAAAACAAGTAAAATATAACGTAGAAGCTCGTGATGCCCTGAAAAGAGGTGTTGATATTCTTGCAAATGCAGTAAAAGTAACTTTAGGTCCAAAAGGACGTAACGTAATTATTGATAAAAAATTCGGTTCACCTGCAATCACTAAAGATGGTGTTACAGTTGCAAAAGAAATCGAATTGAAAGATGCCGTTGAGAACATGGGTGCTCAAATGGTTAAAGAAGTAGCTTCAAAAACAGCTGATATTGCTGGTGATGGTACTACTACTGCAACTGTATTGGCTCAGGCAATTATTACTACAGGTATTAAAAACGTTGCTGCTGGTGCAAACCCAATGGATTTAAAACGTGGTATTGACAAAGCGGTTGCTGCTGTTGTAGAAAACTTAAAATCTCAATCACAAGCAGTTGGTGATGATAACAATAAAATTAAGCAAGTTGCCTCTATCTCGGCTAACAATGACGAAGTTATCGGTTCGTTAATTGCTGAGGCAATGAGCAAAGTTGGTAAAGATGGTGTAATTACGGTTGAAGAAGCAAAGGGTACCGAAACTGAAGTTAAAACAGTTGAAGGTATGCAATTTGACAGGGGTTATTTATCTCCATACTTTGTTACCAATGCAGATAAAATGGAAGCTGAATTAGAAAATCCTTACATTTTAATCTATGACAAAAAAATCAGTAACATGAAAGAATTGTTACCGGTTTTAGAAAAAACTGTTCAAACTGGCAAACCATTGGTTATCATTTCTGAAGATTTAGATGGCGAAGCTTTAGCAACATTGGTAGTTAACAAAATCCGTGGTTCGTTAAAAGTTGTTGCTGTTAAAGCTCCAGGTTTTGGTGATAGAAGAAAAGCAATGTTAGAAGACATCGCAATCTTAACCGGTGGTATTGTAGTATCAGAAGAAAGAGGTTACAAATTAGAAAATGCTGATTTAACTTATTTAGGTTCTGCTGAGAAAGTTGTTGTTGATAAAGACAATACAACTGTAATTAACGGTGCTGGTAACTCAGATGATATTAAATCGCGTGTTAGCCAAATTAAATCTCAGATCGAAACGACTACATCTGATTACGATAAAGAAAAATTACAAGAGCGTTTGGCTAAATTAGCTGGCGGTGTTGCCGTTCTTTATGTAGGTGCAGCCAGTGAGGTTGAAATGAAAGAGAAAAAAGACCGTGTTGATGATGCTTTACATGCAACCCGTGCGGCTGTAGAAGAAGGTATCGTTGCTGGTGGTGGTGTTGCTTTTATCCGTGCAGTTGAAGCTTTAGCGGATTTAAAAGGTGCTAATGAAGATGAAAACACTGGTATCCAGATCATCCGTCGTGCTATCGAAGAGCCATTACGTCAGATTTGCGAAAACGCAGGTATTGAAGGTTCTATCGTAGTTCAAAAAGTTAAAGAAGGTAAAGCTGATTTCGGTTACAATGCACGTACTGATGTTTACGAAAACTTAATTGGTGCTGGTGTTATCGATCCAACTAAAGTAAGCCGTGTAGCGTTAGAAAATGCAGCGTCTATTGCAGCGATGTTATTAACTACTGAAGTTGTTTTAGCAGACGAACCTGAAGAAGGTGGTGCTCCAATGCCTCCAATGGGCGGCGGTGGCATGGGTGGTATGATGTAATACCATTCATAGCGAAACTATTTCGTGTAAAAATACACCCTCAAGGTATAAGGCCTTGGGGGTTTTTTTATGCTCTATTATAGCAAAAACGAAACTTTGCCTAAGCTATAACCCATTCATTTAGTTAATGTTGGTGTAAAATTCTATGATTGTCATGCAAAAATTACGTTCTTTGCAGCGAATATTTATTGACGCGTCTTAGGTCGAATACTCATTTCTGAGATTGGATTAAAGCAAGTTTAACTAACAACGCTTCCAGAACGCAATAAAATCATTCCCTAGTGTTAGAGATTTATGAAGATTCGTTGTAAAAGGAAATGGCTTTCTTTTGTCCTGTTTTTTGGGACATTTTTGTTTACGTCAAATGTTTTCGCCCAAATTACCATAGGCTCAGTTGATGCAGGCCCTTTTACCCCAGGCAGTACTATTGCCGTTCCTTTTAATATCAGTGCAGGCTGTGCCGCTCAAGGGAACCAATTCCAGTTATATCTTTCCGATCAGAATGGAAGTTTTGGCGCCGAAACACTTATTGGCAGTTACACCGGCTTCTATAGTACTTACATAAATGGTAAACTTCCTGCAACACTTACGCCTGGTACAGGTTATCAGGTTAGGATAAAATCTACCGCTCCTGCATTCACAAGCACACCATCAACAGCTTTTGAAGTAAAGACGGGACCACCAGTTGAGGCTAAATTAACATCAACATTGTTAAATGTGGCCAATGATGAAACTTTTGGTACCTGCACCAGTAAGGCCAATAATTCTTTCTTCCTCACAAATGCATCTACAGCAAACAGTACAGTTACCGCGAGCATAACTGACGAAGTAAATGGAGGGAGTCCAACATTAATCAATTTCCCCACAGCAATACAACCTTTTAATGCTCAGCAGACACATTATACCATTTACACTAAAGCTGTGATGCCGGATGGCTCGGTTGCAACCAAGGCTTATCTACTGATTAACAATAAAGCGATAACAGCTTTTGCCAATTCGGGCAATACAGTGGTTTGTTTGCCCTTAGGCGCCTTAACATTTAGCGTAGATGTTAGTTCGAGCGCAGGTATTCAAAACAATTTTCCGGGAGATATTTATACGATTACCTGGGGCGATCAAACTACCTCAACCTATACACTTTGTGAGATTATTGCCAATGGTGGTAAGGTTACACATGCATATACCAGATCATCTTGCGGAAGTGTTTCTACTTCAAGTGCTGGCACAATTTATAATGCTTTTGATGTATCTATTAATGTATCGAACGCTTTCTGTACTACAATGGGTACACCCGTTTCCTCTTCGGCTAAAGTGGTGGTAAAACCGATAAATTCGTTTGCTTTCAATACGCCGGGTTGTACCAATGCCGACATCACGTTTGTTAATACATCTGTTTTAGGCGAAAACCCAAACACCAATACTGCAGCCTGTACCCCAAATAATGTAACCTATAACTGGTATGTTGATGGTGTGATTAAAGAGGTTGACAAGCCCAAATCATACAATTTTGTATACAAATTTCCAACGCATGGAGAGTATACTATTAGGTTAGAATCTAAAAATATTACAGGCGAGTGCGATGCCGATCCGGTAGAAATGAAAATCTGCATCCAAGATCCGCCAAAGCCTGATTTTAGTCTACCTTCAACTACCATTTGCTCTGGAACAACTTTAAAAGCTACCGACCTTTCTGTTTTAGACAATACCTGCAATGCAGCCAATAATTATTCATGGTCAGTTAGCCCAGCGGTGGGCTTTGTTGGTGGTACAAATGCCGCAAGCAAAGAACCGGAGTTCAATTTTACCAGTCCTGGCACCTATACTATTACCTTAAGCATCAGCACACCGTCATGCGGTGTAATTATCAGCCTACCACAAACTGTTGTGGTTAATGTGGGGCCTGTAGCTACACTATCGCCTGATATTACCCTATGTAATCTGGCTACTTACGATTTTAACAATACCACAACAGGGCCAACCCAAACATTAATTACTGGCACGACAAAAGATTTACCCGATAGCTATACCTGGACAGTTTCACCATCAGGATCGGGCACCTATAGCTTTACCGGTGGTACAACCGCCAACTCTAAATATCCATCGATAAAATTCGATAGCTACGATACTTATACCGTAACTGTTGTGCACAAAAATAATTGCGGCACCGCAACCGATACCCAAATTCTAACCTTCAGTACAGCACCAGTGATTAGTGCGGGGCCAGACCAAAATATCTGTTTTAACGACCCCAGTTTTACACTTAACGGAACCATAACCGGAGCCACCACAACACAAACCTGGATTGGCGGGGCGGGAACATTTACACCCAACAGAAATGATTTAAACGCAACCTACACGCCAACCGCAGCCGAAAAAACAACTGGTACGGTTACTTTGAGGTTAAGGGTTACCACCGCACTCGCCGCCCCCTGCAATCAGATTGATGATGATATCATTCTTAAAATAAAACCCAATATCAGTTTAACAAGCGCAGTGGCTAAAACCATCTGTACAGGTAATAGCGTTGCATACACTCCCACCTCTGCAGTAGCAGGCGTAACCTACACCTGGACCGCTGCTACCGGAACTCCATCTGCAACTGGCTATACCGCCAACGGAAGCGGCCCAATTAACGATATCCTCACCAATAGCGATCTTAATGCCGATGCAAGCGTAACTTATATCATCACTCCTCATTTTGATGGCTGCGATGGAACGCCATTTAATTTAGTGGTTACCATCAAACCTAATCCTATTGTCACACCAACTGCAGGCAGTACAACCATCTGTAATGCCACTTCATCAGCCATAACCTTAACAACAAACCTAACAGGCGTAAACTATACTTATGTCAGCGTGATAACCGGAGTAATAACCGGAAATAGCAATAGAACGGTAGCATCGGCAGGAACGCAGATCAACGATATTTTAACCAATTCTGGCACCACTCCAGGTACAGTAACTTATACCATTACGCCTGTATCTACAAATGGTTGCCCAGGCGCGCCAGCCAGCATTACCATTACGGTTTTGCCAAGTGTAACACTGCCAAATGCTGGTCCGGATGAAGCGATCTGCAATGCCAGCACTTACACCTTAAAAGGAAATACGCCAGTAGTTGGCACAGGCAAGTGGACGATCGTTAGCGCACCAACAGCTGTAACTTTTGCTGATGACACACAGGGCAATACAACAATTGCTGGTTTACAGGYCGGAAATACTTATACCTTTAGATGGACAATAAGCGACACCAACTGTTCTGCATCCAGTGATGATGTTCAGGTCACCGTTAACCCGCTCAGTGTTGGCGGCACAACCGCTGGAGATGTGAATGTATGTGCAGGTGCAAATAGCGGAAACATCAGTTTAACAGGCCAAGTTGGAAACATTATCCGTTGGGAAAGATCTATCAACAACGGGGTAAACTGGTCTACCGTTACCTCAACAGCAAATCCATATGTATTTTCTAACCTCACTATAAGCACACAGTACCGCGCAATAGTACAAAGTGGTAGCTGTGCAGAAGCCATATCAACCTCAACTACCATCACAGTAAATCCGGGTACCGTTGCGGCAAATGCAGGCGCAGATCAAAACTTGTGCAGTGGAAATGGCATTACCTTAAATGGGAACAATCCTTCACCCAACAGCGGTGCGTGGACTTTAATATCATCACAAGCTGGCCTTACCATAACCGACCCTACACTGTACAACACCACGGTTACTGGTTTGGTACCAGGGCAAACTTACACCTTCAGGTGGACCATTTCTGGTTTTAACGGCTGCCCCCCATCCGTAGATGATGTAACGGTTACTTATTACTCACCTGTTACCAATAATATTAGTGCATCATCAGCACCAGTTTGTGCAGGCCAAAGCATCGCCATTACAGGCGATACGCCTACTGGCGGAACGGGAACATTTGCCTACCAATGGCAGAGCAGTACCGATGGAAATACCTGGAGCAATATTCCTTCGGCCATCAACAAAGACTTAAGCCTAATTGTAAGCTCCTCAACTTATTTCAGAAGATTAGTGAACAGTACCATCTGTACTTCAATTAGTAATTCGCTACAGATTATCGTTTTACCAGGCCTAACCAACAATACCATTTCTGCCGATCAAAACATTTGTATCGGCACAGTTGCTGCAACTTTAACAGGTACTACGCCGAGTGGTGGTAGCGGAACTTACGTGTACCAATGGCAATCGAGCTTAAATGGAACAGCCTGGAGCGATGTATTGGGCGCAAACAGTGTAAGCTTTACACCTCCAACACCAATCGTAAGCATTTATTATCGTCGATCGGTAGCTAGCGGTGCTTGCAGCAACAATTTAAGTAACCAGATTAAGATAACAGTTAATCCACATGCTAAGGCAGAATTAGTTTTTAATACAGATAAAGGTTGTTCACCCTTTGTTTTAACGCCAACCAATATATCGGCTACACCTTATACAGACCGCAACAATACTTACACCTGGTTTGCCAATGGCGTACAGATTGGTACAGGAATTACCTTTCCTGGCTATACCATTGCAACAGATAACGAAACTGTTATTATCAAATTGGTCGTAACTAGCAGCCTGGGCTGTAATAACGATGAAACCAGTCATACTTTTAGCACAATACAAAATGTAACCGCCACCTATACACAAAATACAACATCCGACTGCGGACCTTTAAACGTTGTTTTTAGCAATACTTCCAATTCACTAACAGCAGCTACCTTTAACTGGGATTTTGGAAATGGCACCACTTCAAATTTGGCTCAACCGCCAGCGGTTACCTACCAGCCAGACCCAACAGGAAAAGATCTTACTTATAACGTTACTTTAAAGGCCACAACCGCTTGTGGCACCACCACGCAAACCTCAACCGTATTAGTAAAAGCAAAGCCGGTTTCCGTTTTTTCTCCAGATAAAACAACAGGCTGCTCCCCTCTCCCTGTTACCTTTAGCAATACTTCCCCTGGAAATTATACCAGCTATACCTACGATTTTGGTGATGGTTCAGCACCTTTAACCGTTACAGATAAAAATAGTGTAAGCCATACTTATACCACTTTGGCTGTGAGAGATTACATTGTAAAAATGACCGCAACCAATGAATGCGGAAGCAATGAATCTCAATATTCTATCCACGTTTCGCCTAATGACATTACGCCAGAATTGGTAGTAAACAGCAACCAACTTAAAGGTTGTGCACCTTTAAAAGTCGATTTCTTTAACAATACCAAAGGTGCCAGCACTTTTGTTTACGATTTTGGCGATGGAAGCACTACAGTAACCCATACTGCACCTGAAACCATATCACATACATTTACCCAACCTGGAAAATATACCATTACCTTATACGCATCAAACAACTGTTCTAATGCTTCAACAATCGAAACTGTTGAAGTTTTGCCACAACCTTCTGTGAGTTTCACATCAGATAAGACAAGTGGCTGTGATGGTGTTACCGTAAAGTTTAAAAACATCAGTACAGGTGCTATTGGTTATGTTTGGGATTTTGGAGATGGATCACCAACATCGAACGCTATAGAGCCTATGCATACTTTTAATGGTCCAGGGAAAAATTATACCGTTACCTTAATGGCAACCAATGCACTCGGCTGTACAAACAGCACTACCATAGCCGATTTTATCCATGTTGTTGCCCCACCAATCGCTACATTCACTGTTAGTCCTGGCAATGAAGTATCCATTCCCAACTATTCATTTGCCTTTAAGGATATCAGTACCGATGCCGTAAGCTGGGAATGGACTTTTGGTGATGGGTCGGGATCAACCCTGCAAGACCCAAACCATACCTATGCCAATGAAGGCACTTATAATGTAACCCTGAAAGTGCTGAACAAAGAAGGTTGTTCTTCAAGCACCTTCCAATCGGTGCGGATTATTGGTGTACCGGGTTACTTAAATATCCCCAATTCATTTATGCCCGCAAGTGCGAAAAACGAGATAAAAATCTTTAAAGCAAAAGGCCGCGGTATAAAAGAGTGGCAGATGTCTGTTTTTAACAAATGGGGACAGTTACTTTGGGAAACGACTAAATTGGACGATAACGCACCGCTGGAGGGCTGGGACGGTACTTATAAAGGACAGGAACAACCGCAAGGTGTTTATTACTGGAAAGTAGATATAAAATTTATTAATGGCAGCGATTGGAAAGGGATGACTTACGATTCATCTCCACCAAAGAAAACGGGCGTAATATATTTAATAAGATGATGAGGAGAGGGATAATATTATTTGTGTTTTGGTTGCTGCCGATGGTTTCGTTGGCACAGGACCACATTTATTCGCAGTTTTACAATGCGCCGATTTACTTAAATCCCGCTTTAACAGGTCAGTTTGAGGGCGACATCAGGTTTAATGCCTTATACCGCAACCAATGGACAGGGTTAGCCAGTGATTTTTCGTACATGAGTGCTTCTGGCGACCTCAATCTACGGAGATTAAACAGCGGCATTGGCCTAATTTTTAACCGCAGCAGCGAGGGTACTGCTTACCTGGTAAAGAACAATATTGCCCTAAGCTATTCCTATATCATCGGTGGAGACGATTTTGCCTTATCATTTGGCTTACAGGGAGGCATCACTAACCAAAAGCTAAACTGGGATAAACTTGTTTTTGGCGATCAGATCGATATCAATACAGGATATATTCCTGGTAGTATTTCTGGCGCCGAAAGGCCAAGTGTAGATAGTCGGTATTATTTCGATTCCAATGCAGGTGCCAACCTCGTAGTGGGGAAATTCATGATGGGATTAGCAGTACATCATCTTAACCGTCCGGATGAATCCTTATCAGGTTTTCAGGCCAAATTGCCGATGCGTATCTCAGGCAATTTAAGTTACAAGTTAACCTTGGTGCCAGATGAGTACGATCGCGATGGGAATTACCTCATCCCATCCATTGTTGCCTACAAACAGGGCAATGTGAAATCGTTCAGTGCGGGCATGCAATATAAATATGCGGGCATAAATGCAGGTATATGGTATCGCAACGATGGCAATTCGAATGGAAATGATGCGATTGTTTTTTCTGTAATCTTCGATATTTTTAACCGCAGAACAAACGGCGAAAAATTCAGGCTAGGCATCAGCCATGATGCTACAACCTCTAAAATCAACTACACCAACACCAGCGGAACATCCGAAATTGGCGTGGGTTATGAAAAATATTTTCCAAATAGTTCGAATGGTGGCAGGGCAAATGGCCTAAGATGTTACGATTTTTATTAATTTGCCTTTGATAATTCAAGGCGATGAACGAGATCATAGACCAAAACCATTTCATTACACAAAGTGAAATCAATAAATTTCTATTGGCTACCCTGCTTTGTGGCATAATCGGAGCAGAACGCGAATACAGAAGTAAATCTGCCGGACTCAAAACCATGATGATGATTGGTTTGGGTGCTACCCTATTTACCATTCTGTCTATCAAAATCGGACCAACCAGTCAAGACCGCATTGCCTCTAATATTGTTACTGGAATCGGGTTTTTAGGCGCTGGGGTAATTTTCAAGGAAGAAAACCGCGTTAAAGGGMTCACCACGGCTTGTATCATCTGGATTGTTGCTGCAATTGGAATGGCCGTAGGCTCTGGTTATTACGAACAGGCTATAGGGGTAACCATTGTGGTTTTATTGGCGTTGATTATTTTCCCCTTTTTAGAAGAAATTGGCGACCGTCGTTTTACCAAAAGGCTTTATCGCATTGTTAAAAAACAGCACACCCATGGCAATTTAGAAAG
>NZ_JBFTRT010000113.1:0-10680 GCF_056399685.1 Pedobacter sp. 01N416 | reverse complement strand
GCATTCAATGTTAATGCACTTACAAAAAGGAAAAATGCGAGGATTATCTTTTTCATTTGTACTTTAAATTAAACTTATAATAACCTGATCCTAGAGCAACCTTAGCTTTCCCCGCTTCTATACCTGCATCTGTAAACGTCGAATTGTATTCTTCGGAGATTTCATATTTCGGCAAAACCGGAAAGTAAATAGTTGCTTTTGTATTTACGGGGATATTCACCTCCAGTGTAAAAGTTCGGTCTGTTTTTTCCCATTTGCAAGAAATTTCGCCGTAGGGGGAATTGTAACGCACATCAGCTGAGGTTAAATCGCCCACCACTTCTGGTTCGATTTTAATATGGCTAAAAGCAATTGAATTTTCTGCCTGACGGATGCCGCCAACACCACTATACAGCCATTCCATTAAGTGCCCGAGCATAAAATGATTGTTGGATACGGTTGGCAAAGCGGCCCAAGATTCGGTTAAAGCCGTTGCGCCTTTGGCTAGCTGCATACCATAACCAGGTACATCCGAACGGCTGTTCATATCAAAAATCACATCCGATTTACCGGCATCTTCTAAAACACGTAACACATAACGATAACCGATATCGCCTGCTGTTAAACTGTTTTTACGATCTCTGATATCTTTAACCAAATTATCGATTACTGCATTTTTATGCTTTTCTTCAACCAGTTCCATATAAACCGCCATTGCATTTGCAGTTTGAGATCCTGTTGCATACTGTTTGCTTTTTGCATCAAAGAATTTATGGTTGAATGCATTTTTTACTTCAAGGGCAAGTTTTGCATAGGCCATTGCATCAGCTTTTTTGCCCAGCAGCGCAGCCGTTTTTTCTAAAATTTTTAAATCATAGTAATAAATGGCTGTACCCGTAATGCCCATTGGCGTTAACTGAGAAACGCCGGGAGGTTTTGGCCCCAGATCATACCAATCGCCTAAACCTTGCGATAAAATGTGGTTATTTGCTTTGGTGCCCAAATAATCGATGTAACGCTGCATCATTGGGTAATAATCAACCATAGCCTGTTTATCGCCATACCACTGATATAAATACCATGGTATTAAAATGCCACTGCTGCCCCATTCAGGCGAATCACGGAACATATCGCCACCCCATTCAAATTTTACATACTCAGGCGCAATTTCAGGGATCAAGCCGCTAGCCAATTGCGAGTTTTTCATGTCTTGCAAGGCTTTTTTAAACAAAGCTGCAGCATTGTAATTATATCTTACAGAACTGCCCATTAAATGCAATTCCTCTAACCAACCCAATTTTTCACGGTGTGGGCAATCGGTAAAAACACTAACCATGTTGCTTTTAATCGCCCAATCGATCAGGCTGAAAGTTTTATTGAACAACTCGTTAGACGATGAAAACTTACCTACCTGCTCAGCAGCATTTCGGATATGTAAAGCTTTTAAACCTTCTACTACCGATTTGTTAGATGGATTTTCTTTACCGTTTGGAACAGCCCCTTTAACCTGCAGATAGCGAAAGCCTGTATAAAAGAACTTAGGACGCCAGATTTCCAAACCATCTCCTTTTAAAATGTAGGTAAAATAAGATGGGCTGCCTATATTTTTTTGTGTTACCGAACCATCAGCTTTTAATAATTCGGCCGGGGTAATGCGAACCGTATCGCCTTTTTTACCTCGGACTTTCAATTCGATAATTGCAGAAGCGTTCTGGCCCATATCATAAACCCATTCGCCATGGGCAACCGGATTAATATTTTGAGGAGAAAAATTTTCGAAAATCTTTACAGGTTCTTCTCTTTGGGCATTTAGTTTCGGACCATCAGCTAATAACGACGATTTCCATCTGCTATCGTTAAAACCTGCTAAATTCCAGCCTTTTTGCTCGAGGTTGGCATTGTAATCTTCACCGCCATAAATGCTTGAAAAAGTTATGGGTGATGGCGCGGTTTTCCAACTTTGGTTACTGATGATATTCGCTGAAGTTCCATCCGTATATTCGATCAACAGCCTGCAGATCATTTTCGGATAACCATAAGCTACTTTTAATTTTCTATACCTTTCTTTAACTGGAGGAATATAATAAAAACCATTGCCCAGCATCACTCCTATTGCATTTTCACCTCTCTTAAGCTGTTTAGTTAAATCATAAGTCAGGTACAAGGCCTCTTTATCATACTTCGTCCAGCCGGGTGCTAAAAAGTCGTCGCCAACTTTCGCTCCGTTTAAACTCATTTCAAAATGGCCTAAACCAGAAATAAAAGCAGTAGCTTTTTTAATTGTCTTCGTTACCGTAAAACCTTTGCGGAACATCGGCAAGATATTATTGCCAATGTATTTGTCTTTTTTACCATCCGTTGGCAGACTATTTACGTTAGAGTCTGCCAGTTTTTCGTAGGCAATCCATTTTGCACCTTTCCAATCGGCTGTGTTGAGCAATCCCATTTGCCAAAAGGCCGAAGCGCTCCAGCCAGATTCATGCCCGAAATTATCCCAAACACGGACTTTCCAATAATAGGTTTTGCTTGATAATAACTTTTTACCTTTATATTTAATCTGTAATGATTGGCCTGAGTTTACTTTTTTAGTATCCCAAACATCCCCAATATTTTTATTTAAATTGCTTAAACTGCTAGAAACTACGATTTGATAGCTTGTTTGCATAATATTGTGTTTAGCTGATTGCAGTTTCCAGCTCAAACCCGGCGAAAGAACATCGATGCCAATAGGATTATTCCGATACGCACAATCCAATTGAGCAACCTTAATATCTTGCGCAAAAAGCGGGATGCTTAACAGATAAAGCCAAGAAAATATTACAAGTTTGCTCATTCACTATTGCACACCGTTTCGGATGTTTTGGTTAGGTTTATAAATGGTCATCAGCGATAAATTTTTTCAGAAATAAATTCTCAATTCTATGGAATTAAGCCTTATAAATTTATTAACTTTAAAATGCGATCACTAATTCAAATATAAATGTTTTTTTTAAATATGAAAACATATATTCGTATTTAAATTATACAAAATCTTCTCTTGGATAAATAAGAAAGCATTTTGTATGTTTGAAATTGTAAAAAATACGATACAGCCAAATTTAAACCCGCATGAACGAAAAAGAATCGAAGTACCAAGCCCCTGCTTTGGATAAAGGACTTGATATATTGGAGTATTTATCAGCACAATCTATCCCATTGTCTCAAACTGAAATTGCTATTGGTATTGAGAAAACGCCAAACGAAATTTACAGGATGTTGATGAGTCTGGAAAGTCGTGGCTATATTTTACGTGATGAAGTTTCGGGCAAGTATAGGCTATCGTTAAAGCTTTTTTACCTCTCGCACCGGCACTCGCCTATTGATGAACTGCGTAAAGCTGCCCAGTTTCCTTTAGAGGAACTGGCAAATAGTATCCGTCAATCTTGCCATTTGAGTATTTTGTACATGAACCAGGTAATGGTGATTATTCATGCGAAAAGTCCGGGGCCGATTGCGCTTTCTATCGAGGAGGGAAATTTGTTTCCATTACCTTTAACTGCATCAGGAAAGGTTTTATTGGCTTATATGCCCGAGGCTGAGCGTAGCACAACATTAAAAAACAATTCCATTTTTAAAAAATATGCTAAAGCCCAGCAAGAAGATTTTTTGACCTCATTGGAAGATATTCAGCAAACTGGCTCTTATTTCAAAAATAGTGATTCAGTTTCTGGTGTTACCGATCTTTCGGTACCAATTGGTATTAATGGCAATAATGGAATTATCGCCTGTTTAACCATTTCAATGTTAAATGCGATAAATGTAGATCAAGCGATTGAAAATGATGTGATCCTTGCCGAGGCCTATAAATGTGTTAAAAAAATAGAACAACGGATTGGGGTTTAATTGTTGATTTTACTTGTCAAGTCGTCATCCTGAACCCGATAGCTATCGGGTTGTTTCAGGATCTATCTTTTTATTAAAGTACTGATCCTGATGTAGAAATTGAGCGTGTAAGAAACCGCAATTCATTTGGGCGTTCCCCAAGCTACGCAAGGGTCCGGGCTTTTCAGGGCTGCGCTTCGCTCCGGTACCGATGAAAAATCGGTACTGAACCCTTACAATCCCTAACGCGAAGCTACCGTATCATGATATTTCGCTTAATTGCTTGCGCTCGTTTCCCAACGAGTGCATGAATAACTTTACGATTTTATCGTTTGTAAACGACAAGCTATTCAACGCTCGTTAGAAACGAGCGTTAGCCCAGAACCCTTACAATCCCTAACTCGGTATCTATCGCAATAAGCTATAGACAGGTTGATGTGTAGCCAAGAACTACTGAGTTTGGTTAAATAAACCTGATAGAACGGAAAGCCCGGAGCGAAGAATGAGTGAGGACTTGGAGGGAGAGCAGGACTTTCATAACCTAAAAGCACCGAACCCCGCTTTTCTAAATAATATGACCGGCTAAATAAAACCTCCGCTTCGCTCTGGTACCGATGAGGAATTGGTACAATCCCTAACGCGAAGTTACCGTATTGAGATTTTCGTTTCAAACCTCACAGGTTTATAAGCTTATAGTCATTGCGAGGAAGAATGACGAAGCAATCTTAAAGCGGTCGCTATAATCCATAGTAGTAAGATTGCTTCGTCGGCTGAAAAAGCCTTCTCGCAATGACGAAACTAGCCCGAATACTTCACGCTATAATCCTTGCCTTTTTCAATTGTAATTTCATACGAACCTTTCGATACTTCTTTCATTTCAGTGCCTTTCACAACTGGTTTGGTTTTGCTTTTTATCTTTAGTTTACCTACGCCTGTTGGAGAAGAAACTTTGATTTCTTTTTTACTGCAAAACACTGAAATATCACCATTCGCAGTTGGGACTTTGCCCTCCATCCAGGCTAAGCCACCCAGATTAGGTTCAATGGTGTAAGTTTCATAACCTGGTGTGGTAGGTTGTACGCCTAAATAATATTTTCCCAATAAATAAATCGGACTTGCACCCCAGGCGTGGCAAAGGCTTTTTCCAAACGGGCGGCCGTACATAGCCAAGTGTTCGGTTCCCTTTTTATCTGGGTTGTATTCCTCCCAAAAAGAGGTTGCGCCCAATTTTAACATGCCGCCCCAATAATTTTTCATTTCCTTTAATACATAAGGTTGTTCGCCCATGGCACATAATGCTTCGAGCTCATAAAAACGCATATAAGGTGTGGTAATTTTGGCAATCTGATCGTTTAAAAGCACATTCTTTTTAACCGATAACTTTTGTTCCGGTGTAAAATAATCAAAGAAAATCCCGAACATGTTGGCATAACGGGTTACATTATCTGTTTGTTTATCGTCAATCCGGCTGTGAACCAAAGCGCTTTTTTGCTGATTCCAATAAAGTTCAAAAATCTTGTTTTTCAGCTCTTTAGCCTGTTTATCGTATTTGGCAATGCCTTCTGCATCATTGGCTAATTTGGCACATAAAGCCATTGTTTCTAAACTCCTGGCATATAACAACTGTTCGAAACTTACTTCACCATCTTTACTTAGTTTATCTGCCCAATCGATAAAAATCCAGTCACCAGGCATCCATTCTAACAGGCCATTTTTATTCTTTCTTCCATCGATGTAAGTCATTAGCGACTGCATTCGTGGGTAAATATCCTGTACGAACTTCTGGTCGCCGGTAAATTTATAGTAATCATAAATCCCTAAAAACCAATAAAAAGAGTAATCCATAATGGTATTGATGTGCGCCGTTACGGGATCTTTTCCACGCTGAGCCAATAAAGTCCGTTTTACAGTTGGTGCATCAAAAAACGAGTAATAGTTCATCAAATAACTTTGATAAGCATCGCCACTCCACACCCAGCGATCGCGTTTTATGCCATCGATAAAGAACTCGCGGGTATTTAAATGGAAGGTATATTTGGCCACATCGTAAATTTTGTTTAGCTCCTCATCCGAAGATTTAAAACTTCCGCGTTCTGTTACTGGTGAATACTCATATAACATGGAAATAGAATCGACTGTTACATTTCCAGTTGTTTGGCGGTTCACATATCTAAATGCTTTCGAAAGTGGCATAATGGAATCCTTTTTCACAGCCAAATCAATATCCACATAATCTAAAGTCTCACATTTATCTTCAGAATAAGCTTCTTCAGCAGATTCACCATAAAATAAACTCAATCTACCTTTACCTTTTAAACCATGAACCTTAATGAAGCCAAAAGTTTCTTTTCCAAAATCTAATAGTTCTCCCCCCTCATTCTTTTTTCTACTTACCGCGGCAATACCTTTAACAGGCAATTTAAACTGTGATGGCAATTGAGTTGGATCAGTTAAATTCCATGAGCCTGCTAAAACAAAGGTAGTTCCCGATTTATCAGAGGTTTTTCCACTCGCATCGATCCATTCTTTATCCTCGAAAGTAGTGAGCCAGGTTTCATCAGAAACTACCGTTTTACCCTGAACAAAAATCGCCGGAACATGCGCCTGGTTGTAAACCTTCAAACTCAATTTGTGTTTCCCTGCTGGAATCTGAATGCTTTTTGGAAAACCCGCAATGGCCTGACCATCGATTTTAACGTTGTAAGTACCTTCTACAAACAATTTAACCTCTTCAGCCTGAGCAAGATTAAATTCTTTGTGAAAATCGACCAAAACATAATGACTATCCATTTTCCAGAAGACAGGGAAAAAGGAGCCTCTTTCGGTTCTGCGGTTCTGCATCACATTGCTCATGTAAATATCTAAATCGCCGGGGTACCAGATCCATGAGGCTTTTTGCGCGAAAAGCTGTGCTGCCGAGCAGGTGAAAATGGCAATGAGAATAAGTTTTTTTAAATTTTTCATATTATTGAATTTTTTAGCCACAGATTAACACAGATAAGCACAGATTTTTATATCTGTGTGCATCCTTTTCATCTGTGGTTCATTATTTTTAATGCCCATTAAATAAAATGTAAAGTGCAACCATTACGATGGCTAATGCAATCCACGAAATCCAAACTGTTCTTGCTGGTTTTTCTATATTGGCCTGGTGTTCTTCATTAACCGTGTAAATACTTGGTGATCTATCCAATAAAGAAATCAAAATCGCAATGATCATTAATCCTGCGAAAATGAAAAACGAAAGCATCAGATAATGCGGCCAGAAAGTGTATTTATCCGATGGTAAAATCCATAAATAAGTTACACCAACGCCCAAGCTTAAAATGGAGCCGATTGAAAGTGTAAAATTCACCGCTTTTCTTGTGGTTCTTTTCCAGAAAACAGTGAGTAAAAACACCACCGATAATGGCGGTGCAATAAAGCCCAAAACCGATTGAAAAACATCGAATAAATTCAATCCTTTAATATTGTCAATGGCCAAAACCACTATAACCGCGAAAATACATCCCGCAACAACTGCCCATCGGCCAATGCGGATGATCTGTTTATTACTCGCCTGTGGGTTGATTTTCTTTACATAAATATCCATCGTAAAAACGGTACTTAATGAATTTAAAGAAGATCCGATGGTACCCACCAAAACCGCAATCAGCACAACGATTACCAAGCCATTCATGCCAGGCGGGAATAAATTGGTTACCATGGTCATATAAGCTTCGTTCGGATCTTTTAATCCAGGAAATAACACATAACAAAGGATTCCTGTTCCAATAAATAATGGTAAGGAAAGGATTTTTAGCCAGCCAATAAAACTCACGCCCAATTGCCCTTGTTTTAAGTTCTTAGCACCCAGAACAGATTGAACCATCGATTGATCGGTACAGAAAAAGGCCACAGCTGCAACCGGATACCCCAACAAAATGGCGTACCATGGATATTTTGGATCGCTGGCGGGTTGGATTAAATTCCAGAAATGATGCGGTGTTTTTTGATATAAAGCAGAAAGTCCACCAACTTTATTCAGTCCCAAAAGCATGAGCGATAATGAAACGGCGATCAATAAAATCATTTGGAAAACATTTACTTTGGCAATGGCTTTTAAACCGCCGAAAAAGGTAAACAGTCCGGCAAAAGCGACCAATACGGTAACCGATTGCCACATCGGTATGCCCAAAATCTGGCGGACCAAAAAACCTCCGGCAAACAAACCGAGCGATAACCACGAAATTAAAATCTTAACCAGTGCATACCAGGCGAGGATGTTTTGTGTAGAATCGCCATAACGGTTGCCCATAAACTCGGGCATGGTACTCACTTTGGCGGCAAGGTATTTTGGAGCGAAAACGATGGCCAGTAAGAATAAAAAGATAAAGGCATACCAATCGAAATTAACGGCTACGATACCGGTGCTATAGCCAATACTTGCGAAAGCCAATAACATCGACGGACCTACATTGGTGCCCCACATGTTAAAGCCGATGCTACTCCAGTTTAATGATTTATTGGCCAAAAATAAGGTCTCATCATCGTTCTTCTTTTTAGAAAAACTGGCCCGATAACCAATGAAGATCAGGATGATGAGGTAAGCAATTACGATAAAGTAATCTAAACTGGTTAATCGTTCTACAATGTTTCCCATTAGGTTTATTTTGGTTAGTTATTTAGTTTTGCCACGGAATCACAGAATTCACGGAGTCCTGACGACCATTTTTATAGTTACGTCATGCTGAATTTATTTCAGCATCTATTTTACTGGACAGATTGCTTCGTGCCTCGCAATTACTGGTTCGTGAGACACAAACCATGGCGCATTATGTTCCGTGTTTTCTGTGTCTCCGTGGCAAACAATTACAATCCTATCGATTCCCTTGTAATGTGATTTGCTTTCAAAATTTCATCAACTTTTACTGGCAAACCGGTTTCTAAAGATTGATCCATTGCTTGTAATAGTGCCACAGTCCCGATGCCTTCTTTTAAATCAGGGTATGCGGTAAAATTATTGTTGATGCTATCTGCAAAATATTCTAAATAATTCTGGTATTCTCCGGCGTGATGGCTTTGCCCTTCGAAACGGAAATAGTGCTTTAAAGTAGAATCGCCCCAGGTGATGATCTTTTCTTCGCCGGTTTTGGTTGTAACAGAATATCGTAGTTCATGGTAATCGGCCTGGCTAGCGCCTTCTGTTCCTCGCAGGATACAGCTCATGCCACTATCGCGACTTGCAGGCTGTGTTGGACCAGTGTAAGCACCGCTAACCCGCGCAATTCTGCCATCTTTTGCTTTAAAAATAAAGTGCATGGTATCCTGATTTTTCAGTCCGGCTTTTAAACCGTTGCTACTCAACATGCCATAACCCATAACTTCTTCAATATCTGGCATGTACCACCTGATGAAATCAACAGGGTGACTTAAACCGCCATACAACCATTTAAATGATTGTTTTAACGACCAGCCTTTTTCCAAAAACCAGCGATGATCGGCATGGTAATGACTTTCGATAGTGATCAGTTCTCCGATTAAGCCCTTATCAAAATCTTTTTTCTGGCGCATGGCGGGTTCAAAAAAACGAGAGCTTTGCCCTACGAAAATCTTTTTTCTTGATTTCTTTGCTAACTCCAACAGCTCATTGGCCTGAGCTAAATCATCGATAAATGGTTTGGTACACACCACATGCTTCCCATGTTCAAGCGCCAGTTTAATGTGCTCAAAATGCAGATGATCTGGCGTGTAAATCGCAATCATATCGATTTTGTCGCTGGTTAACATATCCTCGTAATTGGTTGTCCAGTTTTGAAAATCAAATTCTAAAGCCCGTTCTTCGCAAAGCTTTTTATTGGCATCGCAAATCTGGATAAGCTTAAACTTTTTGCTTGCCAATGATGCAGAAATGGTACTTCTGCCCTCTCCTAAACCTAAAATCCCTAATCTTAACATGATATTATTTTTATAAGCGTTTTTGTTTTTATAAATTGTTGTCATTCTGACGCAGGAAGAATCTCTAACCTAACTGCGCCGAACCCACGGTTTTATTCGAGTTTTTTGTTGTACTGTACTTTAAGCCAGTTTTCCACTGTTAAAAGATCCTTCGTGCCTCAGGATGACATATATCTAAAAATATTTACTCAACCGGTTTAAAGAAAACCCAAACCTCTTCTGGTTTTGTTCCTTCAATCCCTTCCTGGTATTTTTTCATTATTGCATTCCATTCGTCTACTTTTGGATTGTTCTCAGTGGTTTTTGGATTCAATTCATCTAAACTTTTTCCTTTAGGAATACTAATGATCAGCATTAACTGTCTATCGTTTTTAAAGATGGCTAACCGCTGAAACTCGGCCTTACAAAATCCTTTCGATATCTCTGGCCATTTTTCAAACTGTGTTTTATGGTAAGCCAGATATTCTTTCTGGAGTTTTTCATCCTTTACCAAATTGGCTGATAAAATGATATTATCCCATTCTGCTACTGGTTTATCGCCACAATTCTTTTCTCTGTTGAAGTCGTAAAACAGATTGTCGTACAATTTAATTTCTGTCGCATTTAAGCGTTTTAAAGTTTGCTGCAAACTCTCCACTTTTAAACTTGAAGTATAAATTACCAATCGATTTCCCCATTTATAAATTGAACCTGGCAGGAGATTATTTTCTTTTGCAAAAGTTTTTAAGGCACTGTTACCCGGTAGATTACCTGTCTTATAAACCAATTCGAATACAACAGATTGATCTACGGCCTGATTGGTGCCTCTTTTTGAACAATTGGTTTTCTCTTTCAATAAATATTGAAAAGGCTTTTCTAAACCCGCACTTTGCTTGATATGATCGGCAACTTTTGGTCCGTTGC
>NZ_JBFTRT010000112.1:0-10702 GCF_056399685.1 Pedobacter sp. 01N416 | reverse complement strand
CTGCTATACTACTCAGGACTTCGGACTAATTAGGCATCAAACCTCGTTACTCCTGTAACACCTCTAACTTTTAATAAATTTTTAATCAGGTTTTCCAGGTGCTCGGTATCGTTTACGAAAATCATAATCGAACCATCAAAAATCCCTTCGTTAGTATCCACAGTAATTGACCTCATATTTACTTTAAAATCGGTAGAAATAACCCTGGTGATGTTATTGATCAAACCTACATCATCAATGCCTACAATGCGTAAGCCGGTTAAGAAAGTTAATTCCTGTTGTTTGTTCCATTTGGCTTTCACCACGCGATAACCATAATTGGCCATTAGCTGCGCAGCGTTAGGGCAGTTGGTACGGTGTATTTTAATCCCTTCACTTACGGTAACAAAACCAAAAACATCATCACCAGGGATTGGATTGCAACATGCGGCTAGCGTGTAATCTATTTTTTGCAGGTCTTCTCCAATGAGCAAAATGTCATTTTCCGAGCCCTTCATTTTGGTTTTAACGATGTCTACCGTTAGGTTTTCAGGTCGCTCCGGTCCGCGGTTTTCAACTTCTTTCTCACTCGACAGATACTCTTTTATATCTTTCAGCTCGATTTTTCCTAAAGCAACATTAACAAAAAGCTCTTGTGTAGAAGGCAGTTTAAAGAAATAACTTAGCTTTTGTAGATTGTCGGTATTGTAGGTGATTTTTAAAGATTTCAGCTTCCTTTCTAAGATTTCTTTCCCATTTTCGGCAATTTTCCGCTTTTCTTCTTTTAAAGATGATTTAATTTTCGATTTAGCCTTGGCAGTAACCACCACATTTAGCCAATCTTCTTTAGGTGTTTGTTTGCTTGAGGTGATAATCTCCACCTGATCGCCATTTTGAAGCTTATACGAAATAGGAACCAGTTTGTGGTTCACTTTAGCGCCTATACAGGTTGCACCTACGTCGGTATGGATCTCGAAAGCAAAATCTAATGCGGTAGCGCCTAATGGCAACTGGATCAAGGCGCCTTTTGGCGTGAAAATAAAAATTTCATCCGAGAAAAGGTTCATCTTGAAATCGTCAAGGAAATCTAAAGCGTTGGCTTCAGGATTGCTCAGCATTTCGCGGACTTTCTGGATCCACTGATCCAGGCCGTTATCGTTACTCGATTCTTTGTATTTCCAGTGTGCAGCAAAACCTTTCTCTGCAATTTCGTTCATGCGTTGTGTACGGATCTGTACCTCAACCCATTGCCCGCGTGGCCCCATTACCGTAGTATGCAAACTTTCGTAGCCATTTCCTTTTGGTGAGGAAACCCAATCGCGTAAACGATCCGGATTTGGGCGGTATAAATCGGTAACAATAGAATACGCTTTCCAGCAATCGGCCTTTTCATTTTCAGGTGCCGAGTCCAAAATAATCCGGATGGCAAAAAGATCGTAAACCTCTTCGAAAGGAATATTTTTCTTTTTCATCTTGTTCCAGATGGAGTGGATTGATTTGGGTCTGCCATAAACATCGGCCACTAAGCCTTGTTCGTGAACAATTTCGTCAATCGGTTCGACGAATTTYTTGATGAAAAGCGCACGTTCAGCTTTTTTCTCGTTTAATTTTTTTGCAATGAATTTGTAAGTGTCAGGGTCGAGATATTTCATCGAAAGATCTTCCAACTCTGATTTTATGGCATATAAACCCAATCTATGGGCTAATGGTGCATATAAATAAATGGTTTCTGAAGCGATTTTAAGCTGCTTGTGGCGGGGCATAAAATCCATTGTACGCATGTTATGCAAACGATCGGCAAGTTTGATCAGGATTACCCTCACATCATCTGCCAGGGTAAGCAGCATTTTACGGAAATTCTCAGCCTGTAAAGAGCTATTGGTATCGAAAACGCCAGATATTTTGGTTAAACCGTCGATAATTTTAGCGGTTTTCTTGCCAAATTCGCGTTCAATATCTTCTAAAGTGATATCGGTATCTTCTACCACATCGTGTAATAAGGCACATACAATAGAGGTTGTTCCTAAGCCAATTTCTTCAGCGGCAATCTGCGCTACAGCAATGGGGTGGTAGATGTAAGGTTCGCCAGACTTTCGGCGCATATCTTTATGGCTCTCCAGTGCCATATCGAAAGCTTTCCTGATTTCTTTTTTATCGCCCTTTTGTAAAGTAGATTTGCTTGCCCGTAGTAATGCCCTATATCTTTTTAGAATCTCTTGCTTTTCCGCCTCTAAATCAATCACTAACTCTGTTTTCATTTGTATTTTTTGCGTAAAAATTGCGTCTTATTTATGAATAAAACTTATATTAGTTTTGTGAAACACCTAATATATGAAATAACACCTAACTTTGTAAAAGTATAAATTTATGAAAATTAAAGGGCTCTTTTTTCTTTGTATTGTAATGATTTGTAGCATTTCGCTGCGGGCTCAGGATCCTGCTGCGCCAATATTCCCTAAATTGGGTAAAAGCGATACAATAAGAGTAGCCTCAACAAATGATAATGGTGTAATGATTCCGTGGATGCAACTTAACGATGTATCTATTTATGCCGCAAGGATATGGAAATCACCGGCAGAACAGGCCGCGTATAATCGCTTAAGGTATAACGTATTAAAAGTAATGCCGTATGCACTGTTTGCAAAACGTAGATACGAGCAATTAGAGCAGGATATTGCCCGAACTCCTGAGAAAAAGGAACAGAAACAGCTGGTTAAACAATGTGATAAAGAAATTAAAGACATGTTTAACCGCGAAATAAAAGAATTAACCATTACTCAAGGTCAGATTTTAACGAAACTGATCGACCGTGAGGTGGGCAGAACAACGTACGATATAGTAAAGCAGACCAAAGGCGGTTTTGCTGCATTTTCTTATCAGATTGTGGCCCGTGTGGTAGGACATAATTTAAAAAGCACTTACGATCCGAATGAAGATAAGGATATAGAATCTATTATCCGCACTTCAGGATTTTATCAATAACTATAATGCAGGAACGCATTCCGAATATTTATTCATTTAAGGTTAAAAAAATTAATGGCGAAGAGCAGCCGTTATCAGCCTACCGCAACAAAGTTGTTTTAATTGTAAATACAGCCTCCGAATGTGGTTTTACGCCACAATTGAAAGAATTACAGCAGTTAAAAGACGAGATTAATAGCCCTGATTTTGAAATTTTGGGTTTTCCGACCAACGATTTTGGAAAGCAGGAACCACTTAATGGATCTGATATTGCATCTTTCTGTGAGATTAACCATGGTGTAAAATTTCCGGTTTTTGATAAAATTATGGTACGTGGGGCACGTGCACACCCGCTTTATCAATTTCTGAGCGATAAAAAACAAAACAGAAAATTAAGTTCGAAACCCCGTTGGAACTTTCATAAATACCTCCTGAACAAAAATGGCGAGCTGGAAGATTATTTTTTACCATTCACCAAGCCATTGAGTTCGAAAATTAAAAAGAAAATTCAGCAACTGCTGAGCCAAAATGCCCAATAATTACGTCATGAAGTTAGATATTTTAGTTATAGCCGTGCATCCTGATGATGCAGAGCTTTGCTGTTCAGGTACTATTTTAAAACATATTGCCCTTGGTAAAAAAGTTGGAATTGTAGATTTAACCAGAGGCGAGCTGGGTACGCGTGGTACTGCAGAAACAAGAGATGAAGAGGCCGCAGACTCTGCGAAAATTTTAGGTTTACATGTTCGCGAAAATTTGAGAATGAGGGATGGCTTTTTTCAGAATGATGAATTTCACCGTTTAGAAGTAATTAAAGCCATCAGGAAATACCAACCAGAAATTATTTTAAGCAATGCGCTAGAAGACCGTCACCCTGATCATGGCAGAGCTGGCGATCTGGTGCACGATTCGGTTTTTTTATCGGGACTGCCAAAAGTAGAAACATCAATTGATGGTGTTAAACAAGAAGCGCACCGGCCGAGGTTATTGTTGCAATATATTCAAGACAGGTACTTAAAACCTGATATTATTGTGGATATATCTGACCACATGGATAAGAAAATTGAATCGATTAAAGCTTTTAAAACCCAGTTTTATAATCCTGATGTAGATGGCTTGCAAACCTATATTTCTTCACCAGAATTTTTTGAAAGCGTAATTGGCCGTTCCAGAGAATTTGGTAAAAGCATCGGTACCACTTTTGGCGAAGGCTTTACCTCAAGAAAATTGTTGGGTGTTGATAGTTTGTTTGATTTAAGGTAAATTTTTTAACCGCAAAGAAAAGAAGTGTTCCGCAAAGTACGCAAAGCTGTAGGGATTTGTCTTACTAAGATTTCTCTTTCTTTTCCTTAGCGAAAAACTTAGCGCCCTTTGCGGTTATTTTGACAGTCCAACAAAACCGCCCTTCGTTTGTTATTCTCAAAACGAATAATAATGGCGAATATATTCTCTTCTCTCAAAAATGCGTACAATCTTTTTAAACATGTAGATTTCGATAAGTTAGAAGCTTTATCGAAAAAAGTCGATTTACCCAAAATAGTCGAAACCATATCCAATCTGGATGATAAACAGATTCAGGGGATGATGAAAATGATGGGTGGATCGGGTAAAAAGCGAGAATTACCACCAATTGAAGGTGATTTTTACCATTTGGGCGACGAAGCACTCAACGATGAGGATCGCGAACTCCAGTTAAAAGTGCGTGCTTTTTTAGAAAAAGAAGTAAAGCCCATTGTAAACCATTACTGGAACAAAGCCGAATTTCCTTTCGAAATTATCCCAAAACTTGCTGAACTTAATATCTGTGGTTTAACCTATAAAGGTTATGGCTGTCCGGGAAAATCGAATTTGATGGAAGGGATTTTAGCGATGGAAATGGCTCGGATAGATACCTCGATTTCTACTTTTTTTGGTGTACAGAGTGGTTTAGCGATGGGATCGATCTATTTATGTGGATCGGAAGAACAAAAACAACAGTGGTTGCCACTGATGCAGCAATTTAAAATTATCGGTGCATTTGGGCTAACCGAACCCGAAGTGGGCTCTGCTGCTGCTGGAGGACTCACTACAACCTGCAAAAAAATAGATGGCAAATGGATATTAAATGGTCAGAAAAAATGGATCGGTAATGCCACTTTCGCCGATATCTTAATTATTTGGGCACGAGATGAAGAAAGTGGTGAGGTTAAGGGTTTTATTGTAAAAAAAGATAATCCTGGTTTTGCTGTAGAAAAAATGCAGGATAAAATGGCCCTCAGGATTGTGCAGAATGGAATTATCACTTTAAACAATTGTGAGGTAGAAGAAACGGACCGCCTGCAAAATGCAAACTCATTTAAAGATACAGCAAAGGTATTGCAAATGACAAGAGCAGGAGTGGCCTGGCAGGCTGTTGGCTGTGCCCGTGGTGCTTACGAAAATGCACTGGATTATACCCGTACCCGAAAACAGTTTGGTAAACCCATTGCATCTTTTCAATTGATTCAAAACCATTTAGTTGAGATGTTGTCGAATTTAACAGCAATGCAAACATTATGTTTTAGGTTGTCACAATTGCAGGATCAGGGCTTGTTGAAAGATGAGCATGCTTCGTTAGCCAAGGTATTCTGTTCGTTACGTACACGTGATGTGGTGAGCAAGGCCCGTGAGGTAATGGGTGGAAACGGCATTTTATTGGAATATAATGTAGCGCGTTTTGTGGCCGATGCTGAAGCAATTTATTCTTACGAAGGCACAAAAGAAATTAATACGCTGATTGTAGGTAGAGCCATAACGGGTTTCTCTGCATTTGTTTAGGTAGTGGGAACTCACGAAGTTTGAAAGGCTAAGAGCAGTTCGGGAACTTCGTTAGTTTTGAGCTGGGGTAATTAGTTGCTTGCGAGTCTGAGCGTAGTCGAAGACTAATGTAATATGATAAATAGCAGGATTTTTAGGGTTAGGAAACGAATGTCAGCATTTCATGGGTGCTTCAGTCCTGCCATTCGCTGTAGTCCCGACGAAAAGTCGGGAGCTGCCGCTGCTGTCAGGTTTATGAACAAAAGTTAGCGGCCCCTGCAACCTCAAAAATAAAATACTTTTCTGGCCATTTAGCCCAGGTTGGAGCGATACCCTGCAGCAACGAGGTACGAGGTAGCGAAGCGTATAAGCGTAAAACGGGAAGAAACTTAATGTTTTGCACAGGCATAGCGCTACAAGAAAAAAGTGTTTCAGAATTAGAAAACGTGGATCTGCAGCCCGGTTTTAGTTAATTAAATAGCTTTTAACACCCAGGTTTCTCGGATTCTGCCAATTTTATTCGCCTGCTCCTTCATTTTTTTTAATAATTCAATATCAATATATTTTAGCGAGGAAAGTTGATGCCAAACTGAAGTTGCTTTAGTTGTCAATTTGAAACCTTGTTCAAGAAAGAAGTGTTCAGCCTGTTCAAAGCTATCAAACTTATTATCTTCTACATGATGTGTTTCCAGAAACTGAGAAAAATAATCATTGGTTTCATTTTTAGGTGCTGGTCGTTTAATATATACATCAGCAGTGATCCAATAACCACCTCTTTGTTTTAATGATTTATGGATGGTTTTACATAGTGATATCTTTTCTTCATTATTTAAATACACCAATAAACCTTCATTTATAATACTAATCGGACCGAGAGGCATTTGATTTATAGCATTTGAAAAAGCGTCTCCATCCAAAGCATTTAAAGCTTCGGTTTTGAGTTTACCCTTTAATTGTAATTTCTCATCAACAATTAGTCGATCAACCAAATCTTTTTTGATGTCGATTACGCCTTGTAAATCAGTATCCAAATAATAAATAGTCGGGTGCCTTAAAACCAGATCCAAGCCCCTGAAAGAATAACCAGAAGAAATTTCTATAATATTTAAAGAGCCCGATGCAAAAAGTAAGCTATCCAGAGATAAATATCTACTCTCAAAATGGACCAACCGTTTTAAAAATACCTCATCAAAATCTTTATCATATAATTTTTCAAGGGCGTCGTTGCCGTAAATTAACTTAACAGCGTCAGCAACAAAGGGAATATTCGTTAAACTTTTGGCTAGCAATAGCGATTTTGCTGATGGACTTATCGAACTATAATCACGATTCATTTGTAATTATACCAAAAAAAATCTATGTCTAAAACGGATACTTATTAAATGCTACCTGGCTCATTGCGCTTTTTTCGAATAGCGCAATACAGGATTTATTATATTGAGGATTGAAGTTTACTTCTCCAGGTTCCAAAGTTTTCGGAACGTTGGAATTTTCCATAAAGAAGTAAACTTTTGTATTGCCATATTTGGTATGGGGCATTAAATTGCCATAATCTTCCATTTCTTTCCATAGCGAATCTTTAACCGTAACGATATAAATCCGCTGTACCGGACCAGTATTGTTTGCATTTCTATACTTGGCAATTTCTTTAAAACCGGCTTTCATATCCTCAATCCCAGGCTGATCAAAAACAGCTTTAACCATGAAAAAGATCAACACTAAAATACCTGCAACTAAGAAATAAACTAACGATTTTCTATTCATGCCTACAATAAAGGCAATATTTTTTCCATAACCGTCAAGCCTTCGTCAATATGCTTTTGCTCAATGCAAAGTGCCGGACGAAAGCGTATCGTTTTTTCACCACAGCCCAAAAACATCACATTGTTTTCTAATCCTTTGCCAATAAATGCATTCCGCATTTCTTTTGTCGGGAAATCAAAAGAACACAACAAACCTCTTCCACGAACATTTGTCATTTGATCAAATTTATGCGATAGGTTTTCTAGTTGATCTCTTAAGTACACACCTACTTTTGCTGCATTCTCACAAAGCTGATCTTCTTCTACAATTTGTAAAATCTGCGTAGAACGAACCATATCAACCAAATTGCCTCCCCAGGTTGAGTTAATACGGCTTGGCACTTTAAATACATTGGTTTCAATTTCGTCTACCTTATTACCGACAAGAATACCACAAACCTGCATTTTTTTTCCAAAAGCGATGATATCTGGTTGAGCTTTTTCACTAAAATGTTGATGGCACCAGAATTTACCGGTTAACCCAACCCCGGTTTGTACTTCATCATAAATCAAAAAGGCATCATTTTCATCGGCCAAGGCCTTAAGTTGGATCAAAAATTCTTCACGCAGGTGGTTATCTCCACCTTCAGATTGGATTGGTTCTATAATTATAGCGCAGATATCGTCTTTATTATCTGCAAATGCTTTTTTGATCTGCGCTAAAGATGTTTCTTCGGTTTGAATGGCATGACTTAAATTATTTCCTGAAAGCGGAAATTTAACTTCCGGAACAGCCACTCTTGGCCAATCGAATTTGGCAAACCACTTGGTTTTATCGGGTAGGGTATTGGTTAAGCTTAAAGTATAACCCGTTCTGCCATGAAAAGCCCTTTCGAAGTGTAAAACCTTAAAACCTTTTTCTTCAGTATATCCTTTCGCAAAATTTTTCTGAACTTTCCAGTCCATGGCTACCTTAATTGCATTTTCTACTGCTAAGCCTCCACCTGCAATAAAAAAAGCATGCGGCAGGTAAGCCGGAATACCGACTTTGGAAAATGTTTCAACAAACTGTGCATACTGCTGGGTGTAAACATCAGAGTTCGATGGATTAGCTAATGCAGCGAGGAGAAGATTTTTTTTAAATGCTTCATCATTGATCATTTTAGGGTGGTTATAACCTAAAGGAACGGAAGCAAAACAAGTGAAAAAATCGAGTAAAGTTCTGTTGTGTTTAGCATCGTAAATGTAAGCACCATGACTTTTTTCCATATCATAAGTCAGGTCGAAACCATCGGCCAAAATGTGCTTACTTAACGATTCGTTAACGCGATCTGCAGGTACTGTTAATTGATACATAAACTTGGTTTTGGTATAATCCAAATTTAGTTAAATGTGCCTAAAATCAAAATTTAAGCACTTTTTGTGCACTTTACATAAAAAATAGGTTTAAACTGTTTAAAGTATGATTATAGACAAAATCGCGTTTTGGACTTCACCGATGTGGAAAACTTTTTTCGAAAATTCTTATTGCGGAGCAAATTAAATCTAAATAAATATGAACTATCTATGGGTTTTAAGCCTGATATTGTAAACCTTATGAAAGAACTTCTCCATCAGCATATTTCCAACCATGTAACCATTCCGGAAAAGGAAAGAGATATATTCTGTAACCTGTTCAAACATCAATTGGTTAAAAGAAAGCGTTTTTTACTGCAAGCGGGTGAAACCTGTAAATTTGAAGGTTTTGTAATCAAAGGACTTTTCCGCATCTATCATGTTGACCAAAATGGTTTTGAAAACATATTGTATTTTGCCATTGAAAACTGGTGGATTACCGATATTGATAGTTTCACCAATAACACACCTTCTCAGCTCTATATAGAGGCTCTTGAAGATAGTGAGGTACTGCTTATTTCTAAGAAGGACAAAGAATTTGCTTACATCAATCGTCCTCAAATTGAGAAGCTATTCAGGATAATGACCCAAAAAACCCACGTTGCCCTACAAAGGAGGATGATCGATAATTTGAGTAAAACTGCAGACCAGCGCTATCTTGATTTTATTAAAAAATATCCGCAGCTCCTACAACGATTGACCAACCTTCAGATTGCAGCTTATTTAGGCATTAGTCACGAATTTTTGAGTAAGATCAGAAAAAAAAATGTAACCGGTAGCTAGCTAACCTGTATTTATTGAACTTGTTCAATCTTTTTGTCTTGGTGTCCTGTGCATCTTTGTGTCATCAAATAACATAAGGCATGAAATCAATTATTTCAACATTATTTCTAACTATTCTAATCTTATTAAAAATGGAAGCAAATGCACAAGGTTTCAAAACTATTGAAACAGCTAATTTAAAGCTCGAAGTTTATAACGCATCAGAGAATGCTTTTGGCGTGGCATCCGTAATCGTTTCAGGTAAAACAGATGCCGTTTTAATCGACGCACAATTTACTTTGGAAGACGCGGAAAAGGTCGCCGGCCAAATCAAAAAGTCTGGTAAAAAATTAACTGTAATTTATGTTTCCCATGCTGATCCTGATTATTACTTCGGATTGGAAGTTTTTAAGAAACATTTCCCGGAAGTAACGGCTTTCGCCTCACCGGAAACCGTGGAAGCTATCAAAGCCTCTGCACAGAAAAAACTGGATGTTTGGGGGGAAAGATTAGGCAAGGCCATTACTTCTAATGTGGTATTACCACAGGTTATAAAGGGAAATAGCATTGATTTGGAAGGTCAGAAACTCGAAGTTGTTGGCTTGGAAGAATTTCCTGCAAAAACCTTTGTTTGGATTCCTTCAATTAAAGCAGTAATAGGTGGTATCAATGTTTTCGGAACTACATTTAACCTATGGATGGCAGATGCACAAACGCCGGAAGCCCGTAAAAATTGGATTGCTGTTTTAGACAAAATCGAAGCCTTAAATCCTTCAATCGTTATTCCTGCACATGCCAATAACGCAAGCCCATTTGATGTTAGTGCAATAAAACATACCAAAAGTTATATCCAGTTTTACGAAGAGGCTTTAAAAACCAACAAAACTTCTGAAGAGTTGATCAAAGCGATTAAAGCACAATATCCAACATTAACTTTTGAAACGGCTTTACAGATTGGAGCAAAGGTGAATACCGGCGAAATGAAATGGTAGAATTAATCGCAAGGAATAAATTTAAGTTAATTATTCCTTGCGATCTAAAAGGCTAAAAAAACGCTCTTAAATCATTATTTCTTTTTGAGATTGTTT
>NZ_JBFTRT010000111.1:0-10735 GCF_056399685.1 Pedobacter sp. 01N416 | reverse complement strand
GCACCAAAAGTAACCCAGTGGGCAAAAGACATGCTTCAGGGCGATGAGTATTTAAAACAGGCCCGTGTGGTGCTTTTGGGTGAAGTGGCAACAGTAGCTTATACCCATCCACAATACAGTGAAATTCCGGATTCTCCATATCAGTATCAGGAATTTTTAGGGGCGATTTGGCGTGAGAGTGCCGAAAATTATTTGCTGGAAGGCGAAAACATCATGACCATGGCGAGTCTGCTTTATGTAGATGACAATGGGAAAAGCATGGTTGAGGCTTTGATAGAAAAATCTGGCCTGGATGCAGAAAGCTGGTTAAATGCCTATCTGTCTGCGTATTTAAAACCTGTATTAAGGATTTTTTACAAACATGCTTTTTTCTTTAGTCCGCATGGCGAAAACACCATTTTGGTAATGAAAAACGGCGTACCCGAGCGCATTATTATTAAAGATTTTGTTGAAGAAATTGTACTCACAGAAGAATCGAAAGCCAAATTACCGAATGATCTGGTAGACGTTTTAAGGGAGATTAATGATGAATTAGCCCCTTTATTTATCCTCTCAGGGATCTTTGATGCTGTTTTCAGATACCTCGGCAACATTTTCTACAGTTATGTAGGATTGGATGAAAAACATTTCTGGCGTCAGGTGGCAGATGTAATTTTAGAATTTCAAAAGGAAAACCAAGAATTGGCTCCAAAATTCGAAAAATTTGACCTGTTTGTGCCCGAATTTATCAGGGTTTGTATTAACCGCGTAAGGTTGTTAACCCACGGTTATAGCGAAAGTACTGATGTTCCTGTTCCGGAATTGATTGGTACCTTGGTTAATCCAGCAGCAGAGGCTTTGAAGGAAGATGTAATGCTGTAATTGATGTGCAGTCAGATGCTACCATCTGACTGCACGAAAAAATAACATCATTAAGGATCGTCATTTCGAGCGGAGTGCAGCGCAGTCGAGAAATCTAAAAGATAGATCTCTCCATTTCGCTTTGCTTCAGTCGAGATGACGATCTTTCTATGAGATCATATCGCCATCGTTCCTTCCCGCAATAACGATCCATTTATTTTAAACTATAAAAATAGTTTATATCGATAAAATCATTATCTTGCTTTATAAATCTTTAGCATGAAAACATTAGTATTTATCTTTTTATCGACACTTTTATTCGAAACACCTACGATTGAAAAAGATCGCGATCGATGGAAACCATATTATACCGATACTGCTCCAGCAAAAACAGCCGATAACTGGTTTCTTCCTTTTGACGTAACTAACCGTAAGAGAATAAACAACATTAAAATCATCAGCATTTTTGGCGATCATAGAGATAGTTATGTTAAAGGCCACATCCACACGGCTATTGATATTAATCCTGCACAACCTAAAGCGAAACTGGTTAATGTTTACGCCATGGCTAATGGAATAGTATGCTCTGTCCATTTGGGTGAAAACCAACGTACAGTTGTGCTAAAACATAAATTACCAAATGGCTTAACCATGTTTACCACTTATAAACACCTGAAAGAAGTTTATGTAAGCAATGGCCAGAATGTTGATCAAAACACCAAACTGGCCAGGTTATTTACGCCTCTGGAAAGTAAAAAGTATGGGGGCGATTACCATCACCTTCATTTAGAGATCAGAAAAAAATTTGATGATTATGGCTGTGCAAGCTGGCTAACTTTTAATAATAAACAACTGAACGAACGGTTTTATAACCCTCAGGTATTTATAAAAGAACACATCAAATAACTGTAAAGTAAAAAAAGGTATTTCCGAATACACTGAGGAGCTGTTTAAATTTCATTAAAAACAAGATCGTCATTCTGAACTTGTTTCAGAATCTGTTTAGAAAGGAGGTTGTATCATAAATATAGATTTGTCATCCTGAGTTTGTCGAAGGACCTCCTTAAATACGCTTTAAGGTGTTTCGACAGGCTCAACATGACAACCATATGAGGTGAAATCGCCTTTATGATACAACCTCGACGGAGTAAATTATTTAGATAAAATTAATAGGTAAACTTAGGTTTCCCATTGTTGCAGGTTACCCCTTTTGGCTGTATTATCAACGCACAATCTGAATATACGCCCCATTTTTGATTGTAATCGGCCTGTAGTTTGGTAAATTGTTCAACCTTTTTCAGAAAAGTGCTCTCATCTATTTTTACAGAATAAGCAATATAACCTGATGCGCCTCCGCAGGCTTTAGATCCAATGGCGGTGAATTTCCATTCGCCGGCATTTTCACAGGTAAATTGCTGAGCTGATTTTTCAATGTCTTTATAAAGTCTATCCAGCTCTGACGAATCAACATTTCGCATAGGATCTTCTCGGTCTGTACACGCCCACATCAGACTTATAATCAGTACAATTGAAGTTAAAATAAATAGCGTCCGTTTCATCGTTTGTTACTTTTTACCTAAAACGGGATTTTAAATAAAAACGCTACAGCCCTTAAGACCTATGAGTTTTAAAAACAAAAGACTTCCGAAGTTTCATTGCCATATCGTGGTTAAACTTCGGAAGTCAGGAAAGCTAAAACTTAATTTTTAACGTGCACTTTTCTCTGGTCCCATCATTAATCAGGCCATCAGGTAGGGTAATTCTTAAACCTTTGGCGTTCTGTTTCCATTTAATGGTAAAGACTTCATCTTCCATAAGCAACTCTTTCACTTTTAAAATGGCAGTTGACAGCGATTTAATGATAAGTTCTCCATGATTAAATTCTAAAAGCTCGATATTGAGTTCGTCTGCTTCACCAGAATAAAAAATAATCGGGTTAACCTCATAAATATGAAGCTGATTGCCGCCTTGTTCGCCTGTGTTTAAAGCAATTTTTCTACTTACTGCCATTACAATTTGGTTTGAGTTAATTAAAAATGGCTTACAGTTAGTTTACCGGAGGAAAATTATAAGGCTTCCATGCACGAAGCACGCTCAGTTCTTTCTGTGTTTCTTCGCTTATGCCTACGCCCCAGGTATTAAAAAATGGAGCTAAATTTCTTTTTACCACATTAGAATAGGTTTTTACCCATAAATCGCGTTTTTGCTGATCGTTTAACCTGCCTATACTTGGTCCGATTTTTTGGTATTCTTTAAAAAACGCTTTAAAACTTTCCCATCCAAAACCTTCCTGCATCTGGCGGAACATGATGAGGCCTAAAAAGGCATCACCTTTCCATTTTTCATAACTCGCACCTTCGGCAAAATATTTTTTCATCATCTTTTGCGTATTTGCACTTGATACACCAGTATGTGAATCGTCCCGTCCGCCCATTAACCTATCGAACATATAGATTGAAAAGAAGTTATTGCTCACTTCGGTAGTTCCACCAAAAACCCAGTTCAGATTTTGCATGTTGTGACCAATTTCGTGGAAAAAGCCCCAATTTGCGCCTCCCTTACTTGGTTTCATCAATAACTCAGGGTTGGCCATAATTTCGTTCGAGAGCATCTTTCTGGATGGCGAATGGTGGATCATAATCGGATAACCGCTATGCATGTATCCTCCGCCAATATGTTCATCGGGTACCATCCGTTGAGCCCTATAAAACGGCGCTGGCATATTGGCCAGATCTAATTCTCCAAGTACAACTAAATCCCATAGTTTTAATACTTCTTCAGGATTTTTGATGGTTTGCAATACACTATCAGGCAAAGTTAAAATCACATTTTCAGTGGCCATCTCGCCCCAAGGTGCTTTATTATTTTTTAATTGGCTCTCCCAATCGCTTTGCGTGCTTTTACCCAACACAAAAAGTGGAGCTGCAACAGCATGGCTAATTTTGAAATCAATTTTTCTACTTTCTGCCTTAGGTTTAATATTAATGTAGATCAGTCCACCGAAAGGAGACGCTAATCTGTTTTTACCAATTACCAATTGTTGTTTCTTGGTTATAATTGGCATCCTGCGCCAATCTTCCTTGCCTGCTACCCAATAGTTTAAGCGATCGCTATGCGCACCAATCTGAACTTCAAGCTCGTTTACATTGGCGTTCTTGGGCACATCAATTTCTAAATACTCACCAGCTTTTGCATACAAACCTGTACTGTACATGGTTGCATTATCGTAACCAGAATACCCTAAGGTTGACACGATAGACACTAAACTATCGGCCATTTTTTTATGCTCGATGCTTACCGTTTTATTTATAAACTGAAAACCAGTCTTTACTGTACCTGGAAAAACCTCTGCTGAAGGTTGGGCTTTGATACTTTTATAATCAGTGCTTTTTAACGTTTCATCGCTCCATTTGGCGATGGCTTTTCTAAATGCAGTATCGCTTTTAGATAGGGTGTGTTGTGGTGTAATGACAATTGTTGCCGGATCTTTTGTTACATCTTGGGCAAAGGTACTTAAGCCTGTTGCTACTAATGCAAGGGATAATAGTGATTTCATTTGTGTTTGGTTTGTTGTTATTTAGGGGTTATACTTTTTTTAGGCGGAAAACCTTCGTTTCGTGAGCAGTTACCTCACCATTCCACTTATTATTTTTGCCAATTATTTTATGCTGCCACAGATCCCTGATCTCATATTTACCAGTCAGGCCTAATTCGGTAAAATTTATTTTTGCATTTTGGGCAGATGCCGATTTATTTAATATCGCTATGGCGAAATCTCCATTGGCTAAAGGACGAACAAAAACATCCCAAATATCTGTTTTGATTTTTCTTTCGGCCTGTTTGCCCAAAGCATCTTGGTTTAATGCAATTACTTCTTGGTTTGTGAAAATGGTTTTTGCTTCATTATCCATTTTACGGATATCGCAACTCGCATATAATGGCGAATTAAGCATGCTGTATAAACTCATTTGGCTTTGATATTCAGCTTGGGTACAACCTTTGCCATTAAAAGCTGAGGAAGGGCCTTTTGTGCCGTGTAAACCCGCCACTAACATATCTCCGTCGTTCCATCTACCAGGGCCTGAAAAGCTGGCCAATCCTGCTGTTTTATCTATCACATTGTAAATACCTACTCCTCCCTTACCTTCTGCATCATTCCATTTGTCTCTGATATCGTAAGTAGTACGCCAGCTTTGTCCGCCAACCTGTGCACCCCAGTTCCAAGGTTCGCGTGGACCCCATTCGCAGATTCCCAATACAATATCTCTACCCGATTTGCGTAGCGCCTGGGCTATTTTAGCATAACGGGCTTTAGCAGTTTCAACATCCTCTGGGGCATTACAATAGTCGTATTTTAAATAATCTATCCCCCATGAAGCAAAAGTTTTAGCATCCTGATCTTCGAAATTTAAACTTGCGGTATAACCACCACAGGTTAAAGGAGCAGCATCAGAATAGATGCCCAATTTCATCCCTTTGTTATGTAGGTAATCGGCCAGGGCTTTAATGCCAGAAGGAAATTTCTTTGGATCGGCAATAATCTTGTTTTTATTATCACGGCCACCTTGCCAACAATCATCTAAAAAAATATACTGATAGCCTGCTTTCACCATCCCACTGGCAACCATTGCTTCGGCCATTTCTTTAATATCTTTTTCGTTCGGATTTTCGGACATGATGTTCCAGCTCATCCAGCCCATTGGTGGTGTAGCAGCTAATTTTGATTCCTGTGCAAAGCTGATTTGAGCAAATAACAGTAAGGTTAAACAGATTTTGATAAATTTCATATTATTCTTTGATTAGAAAGTTCTGCAATTCTTTAGGAAATGGTCGTCATTCCCGCGCAGGCGGGAATCTTAATGCAACATATAAACCTAGCTAAAGCATTAAGATTCCCAATCGAGTTGGGAATGACGAACTATGTATGTTACTTAATCGGTTTGATATAATAGCTGTACTGGTAATCTTTAAACGGGATTTGGTATTGAATTAATGGCATAGAACCCCAGCTATCGATCCCTTGAACACCCAATTGCTGCATATCCATGTGCACATAAATCTGGTTGCGTTTTACCAGTTCGCCAGAGTGATATTGTTTTTTCTCTGCCTCTGGATCTAAATCCTCGACTGAATATGGCAATGCATTAAAACTCAATAACTGATCGGCAAATTCGAAACGTAAGCCTTTACCTGCTTTATTGGTAAAAGCTACCCAGCGCACATCAGTTTTATTACCACTTTCTTGTGGACGTGCATAAGGGAAGTACTGATCTGCAACCGTTGATTTATAAGTACCAATTAAGGAAGCCGTTTTTCTATCTACATAATTTTCTCCCGGCCCACGACCATACCATTGGATATTGCTGTAATCATTTTTCAGCTGCAGATCGTTACCGATACGCATTAAACTTTTGTAGTTGCCTGTTACTGCTTTAAATTGATTATTTACTTTTACAGTACCATCAGCAGATACATTAAATTCTTGCGTAGTTTCTGCATCACCTTTAAGTAGAGACGATTTAATGGTTAGGGTAAAGCCATCAGCAGTTGAATTTACAGTTGATTTAATATTGCCTGCACCGTTATCCTGATACACATTACGCCACATACGTAATTTCGTATTTAAGCCCGCACCGATATCGTTGTCGGTTGGTGCACGGTAAAATCCAGGTTGTGGCCCCGAGGCCAATAATTCTTGCCCTTTTGAAATATAACTGCTTAATATTCCTTTGATTAAATCGAAAGTAATGGTAAAATCACTTCCTTTAACCACTGCTTTTTCTGTAGTTTGCTCAATCTTTAAAGATTTCTTGTTTCTATTATAAACATTAGCTTTAGGCGCTCCGGCCAACGCAATCTGCTCGTAAGCAATCTCATAACCTTTTTCTAAAAATGGCTCAGCTGTTTTTAAGCGATAGCGAACGTTTAAGAAATATTCTTTACCCGCTGCATAATTCGTTTTAAATGGTAAGCTTAATGGCTGTGTTTGGCGCGGACCAACATTCAGGTTACTTACCAAGCCAGTTTGAATCACTTGTCCATCTTCTACCAATTCCCAGTTTAACTGCACATTACTGATATCTTTAAAGAAATAGCTGTTGTTTACATTAATCTGGTTGGCACCGTTAAAAGTAGTTTTGATATATTGATGCACTTTTTTCAATTCTACTGCCATTGGCGTCATACCACGGTAGGCGGTGACCACTCCTTTTACGCAGAAATCGTTATCGCTAAAATTTTCGTCAACCGGGCCACTTAGCGGGAAATCGCCGCCATAAGCCATAATTCGTTTACCGTTTTTAACGGTATCGATCGCTTGGTCTATCCACTCCCAAACAAAACCGCCCTGTAGTTTAGGGTTGTTCTCAATGGCATCCCAATATTCTTTAAAATTACCCAAACTGTTACCCATAATGTGAGCATACTCGCTCATAATAAACGGGCGTGTTTCTTTATCCTGTTTCGAATAGCGTGGCAGATAATTTGGCGAAGGATACTGCGGAACAATCATATCGGTATTGAAATCGCTCTCCGCTCTTTCGTACTGTACCGGGCGGAAATCTTTTCCTTTAAGCCATTGGTAAGCCTCGTAAAAGTTAACACCGTTACCCGCTTCGTTACCTAAGGACCAGGTARTTACCGATGCATGGTTTTTATCACGCTCGTACATTCTGGTAATCCGCTCAAGATGAGGGATACGCCATTGTTTATCGTTGGCAAAAGTAGTTTCCAAACTGTAATAACGGCCATGCGATTCGATATTGGCTTCATCGATTACGTACAAACCATACTCATCACAGAGTTCCATCCAATAAGGATCTGGCGGATAATGAGAATGACGAACTGCATTTACATTCAGTTTTTTCATCATTTCCATATCTTTTTCCATATCGGCATGGGTTAAAGTATGGCCTTGAGTGGCATTGTGTTCGTGCCTGTTTACACCTTTTAAAAATACACGTTTGCCATTAACCAATAAATCGCTTCCTTTAATTTCTACTGAGCGGAAACCCACGCGTTGTGGAATTACCTCGATTATTTTATTGTTTTTATCTTTTAAAGTGATGTAAAGCGTATATAAATAAGGAATTTCTGCCGACCAGTTTTTCACGTTACTGATCTGCGTTTTAAAAGAAAGATCGGTTTTATAATTGCCCAATACTTTTTGGATTGTGGTGGCATCTTTCCAAACATGAGTTCCTTTTGCATCAACTAAATCAAGTGCTACGAAAAAACTATCTGGACGGCTGTGGTTGGTACGCTGATCGATTTTATAATTTTCTACCGCTAAGTCTACATTTAGCAATCCGTTCGTATAAGTAGCATCTAAATTACCCACAACTTTAAAATCGCGGATATCTAATTTTGGAGTAGAATATAAATAAACCTCACGTTCTATTCCCGATATGCGCCACATATCCTGGCATTCTAAATAGGTACCATCGCTCCATCTGTAAACTTGTAGGGCAATGGTATTTTCTCCTGGCTGAACATATTTGGTAATATCGAACTCTGCAGCCAGTTTACTATCTTCACTATACCCTACTTTTTTACCATTTACCCAGATATAAAAAGCAGATTTAACCGCACCTAAGCTGATAAACACCTGTCTACCGCTCCAGTTAGCCGGAATATTGATTTTCTTTCGGTACGAACCTACCGGATTATTATCCTCAGGAATATCAAATGGAGGGTTCATTTTTGCGCCTGTTAGCTGTCTGCCAGCAAATTCATATGGTTGGTTTACATAAATTGGAAGCCCATAACCATTCACTTCCCAGTTGGCAGGTACTTTAAAATTATCCCAGCCTTTATCATCAAAATCTACTTTATAAAAATCGGTAGGCCGTTTACGTGGGTCTTTTACCCAGTTAAACTTCCAGGTACCATTTAATGATAAAAAATATGCTGATTTTTCTTTGGCTCTTTTAGCTGCTAAATCCTGATTTTCGAAAGAAAAGGCCGATGCCCGCATAGGCAAACGGTTTACCGAAACCACTTCTGGGGTCTGCAGTTCGGAGGGCAGATCTTGTGCACTGATTTGCCCGGCAATAAATAGTGATGTAAATAAAATGGTTAATTTTCGCTTCATTCTGTGTGTATAATTGGTTTGCTGCTCCAAATTACTGATGATTAACTGATAATGATAAAAATGTTTTAGCGCAAACGTTTGAGTTTTAAATATGTTACCGACAAAAGAAATTTTTCGGTTGAAATGCATAGGTATGTCGTTTTGCAAATTGCCTTAAAAGAAAAAACCCGTTGTCGCCACTAGGCAGCAACGGGCTCACTAACTAAACTAACTGCTATTTTAAAAATTCTATTTCAAACTGATTTAAGAAAGGATTACCATCAAAACCAAACTCTGGCAAGATTTTAACATTTAACCAATATAGAGACAAAGCTGCTACATCAGACGATTTTGCAATAATCGATAAATTACTTGTTATCGGCTCATTTACTGCTCCAGGAGGATATAAACTATTAAGATAATCCCAAGTATAGACACCTGATAAGCTTAAATCCGTTCCTCCAGGTATTCTATTCGCAAGAACTGATTCGGCTCCTTCGGCCATTGGCCAAAACCCAACAAGATTAGCATAATTTGGATGTTGGGTAATATTTTTCAAGCCAATATTTGCCTTTATAACAGCATCACTTAAAGCCACATTAAAATATTGCAAGTTAGCTCCATAAAAAGGCGTTGGTGTATCTGTGTCTCCCTTTCTATGCCCTAACCTAAACATCTCTGTATTTGCTAAACTTTTACGAGATAATATATCTAAAGAGCCTTGCAAATTACCATCTACAAACATCTTCAATGTTCTTGCAGTAGGAACTCCTGCCCCATTAACTGTTGTAGCAATAGACATGGTAAGTGTATGCCAATCAGTTCCAGGGTTTACTGTTGAAGACATATCTAATTTTCCATTACCGCCATTTGCTGACCCTCCCGTTGTGATAACAAACTTATCAGCATAATGGCCCCACTGCCATCCAGTTATAGTTCCTCCATCTAGATTTGTACTCTTACTTAAAAATGTAGGGTAGTTAACATTATTAGAGTTAAATTTCGTTTCCATTTGTACGGTTAAATTTTCGGCAAGTCCCGCATCGAACAAACTCGTACTACCATTAACAGGAGTGGCCCTCGAAGTAACAGTTTTAAAAACAACTGAATTAAAACCTGTTTTCAATACCTCTTGTTGCTTTAGATTCTTTTGTGAAACAATTAAAAATCCATTCTTAGGATCAGTATCACTTCCGCCGTGGTTGGTGGTAACAATAATTAACCAATCTTCATTGGTGTAATTTTTTCTCGTTTTTAAAGCGGTAACGATATTACCAACATATTCATCGGCCTTAACAATAGCATTTTTGTAATTAGTATTAGTGGCCAAATAACCACCATTAGCACCAGCAGATTCTACCTCTCTAAAATTTACGATTACGGTGCCAACATTATCTTGTTTAGTTAAGATGTTGATGGTGCTATCTTTAACAGCAATATCTGTACTGATTACTGGTGCAAAATCTGCATTGATTAAATATTTACGCAAATTGTCCCATGGGGTAATTACTGCAGTTTTAACAGCTTTATACTGCGTAATATAATCTAACATATTTCTGTAAGATTTAATTTCAGCATGTTGATTCGCATTAGGATCATTCACCCTATCAAAATTACCTGTACCAATGGAGTGTTTTGAAAAACCAACACCAGTTACCATGGTTGCCCATGATGACACATCATTACTTATACCACTTTTTAGCATATCAAAAGAGTATTTTGATGTTTTCTGTAACTCAGTAATATTTGTTGGTGCAATGGTTTTAATTTCACTGCCAGTTACACCATCAATACTAATTACCAAAACCTTCCTTTGTACACTAC
>NZ_JBFTRT010000110.1:0-10755 GCF_056399685.1 Pedobacter sp. 01N416 | reverse complement strand
GCGTAATAACTCGCCCATTAGCTCTCTCGAGCGTTCGTTTAAAATAAAAGCTGTAAACTTATTTTCCTGTGAGGTAGCACCAATTTTATCATAAAACTCTTTATTGGAGTTAAATATATCAGCCTCACTATTTAAGTGCATACTGGTTAGCGTGGTGGCTGTTGTGGCAGTGATGTTATTTGATTCGAAGTAGCTGTTTTTATCAGAGTATGAAACAAATGGCGCTGTGTTTGCAGCAGCATTGTTTTTATACGACGCACCACCATCTACGTATGCTGATCTGTCTTCTCCTTCTTTATAAGCAGCACGATCTCTAACTTTATTTAGATATGGAATGGCCTGCGCAAACTGGCCCATTCGTCCGTAAGCTTCAGCCGCAATTAAATAGGTTTCTGCAAGTCGTGCTAAAATTCCATCACGTTGACCAAATTGTGAGGCTACAGCATTTCTTGAACCATCCATAAATTTAGATAAAGCAACAAACTGACTTACACCATAATTTCCATGCCCACCCAAATAACTTTGCGGTTGGCCAGCAAAATACCTTACATACATACTTGGTTTGCGGCGGCCGATATCGGTGGGAAGTGCAGGGTTTGCATTTGCAACGGCAGGTGTATACCTGGTATCGCCTGCATTATTAACGATATATAAAATAGATTCTTCGCCGCCGGCAAATTTTGCTTTACCCACAAGATCTGGTGTTGGCACTGTTCCTGCTGTCCAAAGTGGTGCTCCGGCAGGTCTATTACATAAATAACGTGTTTTAAAGCTTTTCCAAAACCTCGAGTCGTTTACACGGTCGAAAACATCCAAGGCATAATCTGTAGATCTTAAACGCTGGAATTCACGATCGCCAGGGATATCGCGTTGCATACCTGGTAAATTTTGGTAAATAGAGGGATAATACAAATGTACTTGATTCCCATAACGCCCCTGAGTAGCTGTATTGCCAGAAAACTGTGCGGCTAATATGATTTCTTTGTTGGTTTCGTTCGCGCCATCAATGGTGGTGAAATTCCATAAATCGCTAAAGTTGGTAGCCAGGGTATGCTGACCGCTGTTAATCACCAGGTCGGCATATTTTACTGCATTTTGTAAATCAGCAGTTTTGGTATCGCTATTCCATGCATTGTTTATTTCGCTTGCACGGAATAAATATGCCTTTGCCAAAAAGTGAGCAGCTGCCCATTTGGTAATCCGCCCGGTTTCTGTTACTGTAGCTRGCAAAAAGTTATAAGCCTGTGTAAAATCTTGAATCACTTGCTCATATACCTCTTTTGCACTATTCCTTGTAAATTCTTCCTGAATTAAATCCTGTGCTTCTAACCTCAACGGAACGCCACCATACTGTTTTACCAGTTTAAAATAATCGAAAGCACGCATAAAATAACCTTCGCCCAGGCGTGTGTTTTTACTTGCACCCTGATAATACAACGGCACGTTTTTGATAAGGATATTGGCCGAATTTATGTTTTCGTACATATTGTCCCATACACTGGCCACATCCGAATTAAGGGAATTTAAACTGGCGTCGTAAGAGTTCCACATTTGTTCGGTTCTATCTCCACCAACGGTAAATTCATCCACTCCATAGTTGGATGTAGTGTATGCCCAGGTATAATTAAAATGAAATTTTAAACTTTGGTACATGCCTATGGTTAAACCGTCGAGGCCATCAGTTGTGATAAAATCTGCAGTGGTACGGGCATTAACAACTTCTTCATCTAAGAAGCTTTTTTTGCAAGAAGTAGGGAAAATCATCAATCCTCCTAATATTGCAGCACCCGATAATATATTTATAATCTTTTTCATGATCAATTTCTTTAAATAGCGGTTAAGGATTACAGACTAACATTAACACCAAATACTACACCTCTGTTAAAAGTTGAGGTAACGGAATTATTGGATGAGATACCTGAATCAGGATCAACCCAACCAACATTAGAGTAGATTAAACCCGGATTAATGGCCTGCGCATATACCCTTAATTTAGATAATGATAATTTTTTAGCAATTTTTTCCGGGAAATAATAGCCCAATGAGATATTCCTGATTTTTACGAAAGATCCGTCCTGGTAGTTCATAGCACTTCTGTAAGGGTCGCCGGCTGCACTTCCATAATTTGGTGCAGGATAATCGTTTGTTGGATTGGTTGGTGTCCAATAATCAACCAAACGTTGGGCAAAACGGCCTTGAAGTGATTCTGCACCCGTGGCAATTAAGAAATTATATCTTGCAATAATAAAAATAGAAAGGTCGAAGTTTTTATAATTAAAGGTATTGGTAATCCCGCTTGTCCAGCTTGGCGTGTAACTTCCTCTTATCATTCTATCGTTATTGGCATCAATTTTATAATCGTTATTTAAGTCCCTAACCCGAATGCTGCCTGGTTTAAAAGCGCTTGCTGCTGGCAGGTTAGCATTAAATTTTGCCATTTCAGCTAAGTCTTCAGGCGTATTCTGCCAGATGCCATCTTTTACAAAATCGTAGGCTACTCTAACCCTTTGACCGATGAACAATAAACTACCAATCACATCGCCGTTGGCCAGTTTAACCACTTTATCTTTACTTGCCGAAAAGCTTAGGGTTGTAGACCAGCTAAAATCTTTGTTTTTTAAGTTTACAGTGTTCAGGGTAATGTCGATACCTTTATTATGGGTTTCTCCAATGTTGTCGAAAGATGAAGTATAACCATTTATCGAAGAGATATCTTTTTGCAATAACAGGTCGGTGGTATTAGATTTATATAAGTCTATGGAACCGCCAACTCTGCCTTTAACTAAGCTAAAATCAAGACCAAGGTTATATTGTAAGGTATGCTCCCATCCAAGCGCCTTGTTTGGTAAGGTAGGCGGACTGGCCAGTGATGCATCTGATGCTACATATCCGGTTTGTACCGAACCGCCATAAGTATAAGTTAAGGGCTGTAATTTACCTAAAGTTGTTCCATAAGAAATGGCTGAATTACCTACACTACCCACACCTAAGCGAAGTTTCAGTTGATCGATCCATTTGATATTTTTCATAAAATCTTCCTGATCTACACGCCACGCAATTGCAGTAGAAGGGAAAAAGTCCCATTTGTTGCCTTCAGCTAATTGCGATGCACCATCCCAACGGGCAGACGCTGTTAACAGGTATTTGCTATTAAAGCCGTAATTAACCCTGGCCATGTAAGATACTAGAGTGTTTCTACTCAAATCGGTACTAAAAGCATCCAGGCTCGGAATATTTGCACCGCCTAGGCCATACCAGAGTGGGTTACTTAAAGGGATTTTAGTTCCCGTCATTGATGAACTCTCTTCTTTAAAGAGCGATGAACTCTGCAATAAAGTAACGCCAAAGTTGTGTTTTTTTATTGTTTTATCGTAATAAACCAAGTGATCTAGCGTATAGGCAAATCTGTTGTTTTGGTTAAGCTGAGCATAATTGGTAGAACCTGATTCGCCCGCGCCACGATTGATTGATTTTGCATCCTGATATCTTCCGTTATAGTTATTATAAAAATCAGGACCGAAGTTAATACGGTACTTTAATCCTTTTAAAAGGCTTACTTCAGCATAGAAAGAGCCGATTGTTCTTAACACTTTACGTAAATTGATATTGTATTGATCTTCACCCACTGGATTTTGAATATTGATATCGGCACCAGGTAAATTAATCCTGTTACCATTTACATCAAAAGGTACAGCAACAGGAAGCATGCCAAGTGCTGCACCATATAAACTGCTCGGGCCTGTTGCATTACCTGTTGAAAATCCATAGTTCTGCAAGCCATAAGATGCGGTAATGTTAGCACCGAATTTAAACCACTTTACCGGATTCAATTCTACACTTACCTTAGAAGTATAACGATTATAATCCTGGCCAAGTTCTGTACCAATCTGGTTTAAGTAGCCAAAAGAGGCATATGCTTTTAATTTGTCTGTACCGCCACTGGCGCTTAATACATGGTCTTGAGTAATACCAGTCCGTGTAACCAAATCGGTCCAATTTGTTGTAGGTACTAAACTGCCATTGTAAACTCCATTTTGCCAGCCTTGCGCAATGTTCGCTGTTACATAGCTATCGTTAGGAAATATCCGGTTATCATCTGCTTGTGTTGGTGTAATGGGATAGGTGCTGCTTGCCTGCGCTGCAGGATTTAAATAACCTACGCGACGGTAAGCATCGCGACGGAATTCGATGTATTCGGCAGCATTCATCATCTCTGTTCTATCCTGGATGGTTTCGATGGTGGCCGTACCCACATAATCTAAAGTTAATCTGCCTGCTTTACCTTTTTTAGTGGTAACCAGAACAACTCCATTTGCTCCTTTTGATCCATATATTGCTGTTGCCGATGCATCTTTTAAAATGTCGATGGTTTCGATATCGTTAGGATTGATGGCTTCGATTCCACCTGCGGCAAATGGAATACCGTCTACCACGTAAAGCGGTGAATTACTGGCGTTTATAGATCGTACACCTCTGATTAAAATGGAGCCGATCTGACCGGGGCGCTCGTTTGAAGTTACATCAACCCCGGCTGCCTTACCCTGTATGGCTTGTAATGCATTTTGTACCGGCCTCGATCTGATCTGTTCTGCACCCACGCTTACAACCGCTCCGGTTAAATCACTTTTCTTTACAGTGTTATAACCAACAACTACAACCTCATCTAAATCATTTGTGGAACTTTTTAATTGGATATTTATAGTCGTTTTTCCATCTACAGGTACTTCTTGTGTGGTATATCCAATGTACGAAACCACCAAAACCGGGCTGCTTACGGTTGATGGAATAGTAATGGAGAAAATACCGTTGACATCAGTAGAAGCTACAATAGTTGTACCTTTCACTTTTATACTAACGCCAACCAAGGTTTCGCCTTTTTCGTCAACAATTTTTCCTTTAAGGTTAACATCTCGTTTGCTCGTTGAAATGTTTGTACCCAAGGTTCCAGGTGTCGTTTTACGGTTGGCCGCATCTGCAGTATTCGCCACGCAAAGTAAGCACAATGCCGACATACCTGTAAGCAGGATTTTTTTGTACGAAGAGCCTTTTCGTCGCTTTAGATTTTCTGGATAAAAATTAAGATCCATAGTTTTATTGGTTATGTAAATATTTGGTTATTTAGCCAAATAGCATATTAGATGGAGTGTGCTATCTGTTTTGAGGGCATATGATTAAGCAATTAATCCATTCTTTTCTGGATGTATTACCTGTTTTAGGATGAAAAATGAGTTAGTTTTTAATGTTTGACTACAATAGTCTTTTTTTTGCCTTAAGGCTTTAAAATGGTAGTATAGGGGCGATTAGGTGCAAACGATTGCATTGTTTGACGTATAATTTTTCTTGCTCATATAGGTATCGATTAAAAGAATTGATGGTATTTGGTTATACGAGATTAGAACTTTTATTTCGTTAGTCCATCCTGTTCCATCCTGTAAGGTATAGCCAGATGTAAAGAATTTTCTTCTTTGGCTAATAGGTTTTAGTATATTGTTCAATAGGTTATTTGGCTGCAACGTGGAATTAACTCATACTGCCTTTGACTTCGGCTAATTTCTATTCGACAGACCATCACCTATTCGATATTTATAACTTCTTAATGGTTTATGATAAAAAAAATGGTCCATGTAAACGCAGACCATTTTTATATTGTTTCAACCACAGTAAACCTAAAATTGTTCCTGCCTTTTAAAGTTAAAAGCTGTTGTTCCAATTAGGATTACGGTTAGGATCGACATAGATAGCAAATTAACCCAAACTGAAGGCGTTTGCTGCGGACTATATTTTTCCAATTTATAGTCTTTAACATCTGTACTGTCCGCTGCTTTATTAAGAAAGATGCTTGGATAAAAATGCAAGCGGATCTGCTCATGATATTTTCTAACCGCCTGCTGGAAATCGAGGTGGGTATTAAGATCCGATCCAGCCATATTGTTTATCCCCAACTGGGCTTGTATGGTAGGGAAGAAAAATGCAAGCGTATTTGTAAATCGCTGTCTGGCGGCCAGTTTATTCTCAATTGCGCGCCTACTCGGCATTGCCTGATCATCGCCCATCTGTTGCATGGCATAATACCAGAACCAGCTAAAAGTTTTCTCTTGTGGGAAGGGATATTGCTTCAGTTCCGGATAATGTTCAAAAAATGGTTTCATTGTAACTTCTTTGGCCATATCCCATTTTTCGTGATAACCCTCGCGTTGGTTAATTACATTTTGCAGTGCTTCTGGCATGGGATATTTTCGGGTAAGAAAAAGGTTAAGTGATGCTGGAATTACAATACAGATAAGTACCCAAATGGCAACTAATGCCGAAGCATTAAAGTTCGATGATTTTGCTAAAGAAATGATAAAAAATGAAACTGCAAACCAGAAAGCCAGATAAAATATGATGAGTGTAGTTATTGAAAAGAAAATGAAATCTGCGGGCAAATGCAGATAAAGAACAGCTACAAATAATAGTAATAAAGCAACACAAAAAATTACGGCTACCCTAACTAAAAATTTTTGCCAGATCACCTGAAAAGACTGGTTGGTCTGCGCGCTTAAAAGCGACCAAACCCCACTTTCTTTTTGCTCCGAAAGCAAGTTATAGCTAAAGGCAATAATCACCAGGGGAAATAAAAAGATAAACACAAAACTCAGGTCCATGTTGCCCAAAAGCAGGCTTACCGGGTTATTAATATCTGTATCGTAAATCTGACCTTCTAAACCCAGCATGGTTACCGAGATTAAATAAGGGTTAATATCCCGCTGCCCATTAGCAAAGGCGGCCCAGGCATTGGGTGCATTAGCCAATGAAAATTTATTGTGGTAAAATAATAAGCCAATATCTTTACCAAAATGATCGATATTGCTGAGGGTGTTTTTCTTTTGTAACATTGCTGCTTTTTCAATTACGGCCTGTTGGTTGGCAATAAAGGTTTTGCCGAAATACAAACCGGCAAAGCCTGTAATCAGCAGCACAATGATGCCTATACATGAGGAGCTGTTTCTAAAAAACAGTTTAAATTCGAGGTTATATATACTTTTTTTCATCCTTAATAGCTATATCGTTTTAATCCACCTGGCAATGTATTGTAGCAGTAGGATCGTTGCCAATAACCAACAGGTTATAGCACTCAGTGCCAATAACTCATTTGTTATTACTGAACTTAATTTGCCAAAGTGGTAATTGAAATCAGATTGTTCAGCCCAGTTTGCCTTACTAATGGCCAAAGGTTTTTCTTCTTCTCCTGGGGCAATGTTACTGATCTTATCAATTTGTAGTTTATTCATCTTTTGAGCCAGCTGATAGCGGTAGGCTTCTGCCTGGTTCTGAAAATCAACAAAGGTGTCAAAATCAGAGGCTGTTATGGCCATCGAAATATGCTTGAGGGATAAGTAAGGGTTCATGAAACCTGCTACCTTTGTAATGCTGTTCTGCTTTTCAAAAATTTTATTCAGTTCCTTTTGGTGGTTGCTGTAAATTTTTGAGGTTATTTTTTCGCCCTCTGCCATAATATAACCACCATAGTTAAAAGGCAGTTTTTTTACATCGGTAACACCGTAAGTTTTGAGTAGTGAGTCTTTAATCGCAGCATAATGTGGGTCACCTGGATTATGGCTATCGCCCTGTTTATGGATGTCGGTAGCAATGGCATAGGCAAACTCTATTTTAGATGGGGAGGGGTAAATTTTTACGCCGATTGCCTGGGTAATCCTCGGCATAATGACCATAAAAAATATCCAGCAGGCCAATAAAGTAGTTAGGGCTGATTTAGAACTGCGTGCAAAAGCCGAAACCAAAACCGTAACAGCAGATACAATGAAGAAATAGATGGCATAGCTAAATACCAATACCATTAAGCGCAAACTGGCATCACCACTAATCTGCCAATGACTTAGTGAGGCCCATAACAAAATGGTAAGCAGCATAAGGGGGATAAATATCGACAAACAAACACCAATTATGCCCAATGTTTTGCCCCAGAGGAGCTGTTTCCAGCTTACATTTTGGCATAGCAGGATCTTTAATGTCCCCGATTCGCGCTCAGCTGAAATGCTGTTGTAACCTAAGAAGAAAATGAGAAGTGGCACCAGGAGTTGCAGTACCATGGCCACACTGATTTCGCCGAAGCGCAACATTCCGTTAGAAAAACCTGCTTCACTAAAATTTACTGTGTTTTGTTTATGCGCTTCTAAAAAGATCGATACACCTGCAAAACTTTCTATCCCAAAATCGAAAAAACTCAGTTCATGTTTCTCGCGAAAGGCAAGGTAACCATAGTGTGCCATCCGGTGTGGGTGTTTATCTGGTTTTGCCAGCCATTGTGCCCTAACCAATTCTTTATAATGCAGGCGCTGATTGTTTTGTGTTTTAAAATTCTGCCAGCCTACATAGGTAGCCAAACCAAGTGATAAACCTAATAAAAGGGTTAAGGCTAAGGTAGCCCTATTGTTAAGGGCGGTTTTAAAAGTTTGTTTGGCTATAGTGCTTATTCTATTTGGCATTATATTCTATAGGTTACGTTAAACATTACATTTCTTGGTGTACCGGGGAAAAGGCGTAGATAGTTTTGTGCGCCAACCCAATAGGTTTTATTTAAAATGTTATTCATATTTACAGCCAGTTGCACTTTAGAACCAGCAGACGAATAATAGAGCGCGGCATCTAACAGGGTATAAGCAGGCAGTACAAAATCTCTGATGTACAAGGGAAGTTTCGTACCACTGTACTGTAAACCTGCTCCAAAACCTATTCCCTTTAGCTTAAGGGTTTCAAAGTTGTAGCGTGTCCATAAGCTGGCACTGTGTTTTGGCGTGTTCTGCACCCTTTGACCAATTAAATCAGGATTAAAATCATCCTTAATAATGGCATCGACATAACTATAACCCGCATTAAACTGCCAGTTAGACCTGATAAAACCAGAGGCTTCGAATTCGACACCGCGGCTGCGTTGGGCACCGCGTTCTATCAGGCGGTTTACATTCAATGGATCATTTGCATTCATCAATAGGTTTTTCTGGTTGATTTCGAATACCGAAATGTTAACCATTAAACTTTTATTCAACCATTCGGATTTTGCACCAATCTCTTTTAAATCACTTTCTAAAGGTTTAAAATTGGTGCCTGCAGGTGGTGGAACAATAACCAGGGTTGAGGTATTACCTTGGGGCTGGTACCCTTGTAAATAGGTTGCGTAAAGGTTAATGTTTGCGTTTATGGCATAGGTAATTCCGGCCCTTGGCAAAAGCTTATGCTGATAAATTTTCTTTTCGGTAGCCAATTTGTAATTGCTGTAATCCTCGTACCACTCTTGTCGTAAACCCAATGTTAAGGTAAGCTGATCGTATTTTATCTGATCCTGTAGATACACTGCATTAACCAAATTATATGCAGCTGGAATTTCTGTTTTGGTAAAAACGTAATCGCTTAAATTTTTAATGGTATAGCTTGGGTTTGCTAGATTAAAGTGCTCTACATTGGGCACTGGTGCATTTATACCATTTACAACCTTAAATAAATAGAGGTCTTTCTTTGTGGGATCGTACCTAGCTGCAATGGTTCCATCTTTTAAACGGTAGCCCTGAGCCGAGTTTTCGCCACCGCCCCGCAGTTTCTGGGTGTTTATTCTATCGTACCCGATTACCAGCTTGTGGATTAAGCTAAAAGTATTGGTGTTTATACTGAAATAGGTGCTTAGATTGTCGGTTCGCCATTTTTGCTGACGCTGAACGGCACGCATGGCTGCTAACGTAGGGATAGGTTGATTGTTTTCATCAACGCCAAAAGCGTTGGTAGTTCTATGTTCTAAAAGATCCTCGCTCCAGTTTTGCTTCATATAGGCCACATTAAATACAATATCCTGTGTGAGGCTATGCGAAAAATTGGTCATCAACATTAAATCCTGGCTGTTAAAACGGTCGTTACTGGCACCCATATTGAAACTGATCGGTGTACTTTTTAGCTCTGTTTTACCAGCAATTGCACCAAAAATAGCCTGTCCACGGTCTAACCTCGAATTGCTGTTGTTCATTACCACTTCTACATTTAAGCTGGTTCGATCGTTCGGGATGTACGAAAAAGAAGGGGCAATCAGGTAACCCTTTCTGTATTGCAGGTCTCTGAAGCTTTTACTGTCTTCATAACCTACATTAAGCCGGTAAAGCAGCGTTTTATCTGTATTTAGAGGGCCTGTAAAATCTAAAGCGCCTCTAATGGTACTGAAACTTCCGGCCGAGAGACTAATCTCTTTGCGATCTTCAGTCAGTGGTTTTTTGGTTACCAGATTAATGCTTCCCCCTGGGTCTACACTCGAAAATGTAGCGCTCGCCGGACCTTTTATTACCTCTATCCGTTCCAGGTTATTGGTCAAAGGCTGGTTAAAATAATATTGGCGGGTACGCATGCCATTAATTATAGCACCCTCTTCGTTCTGGTTGATTCCCCTGATCGAAAATTGGTTGTAATAGCTGCTTTGTGATACGCTGGTTACATTTTTAACCGCATCGGCCAGTACAGCCGCCTGCCTGTCGGCAATTAATTCTTTCGAAACCGAAGAAATAGCCTGTGGGATGTCCTTGTTCAAAGTAGCTGTTTTAGTGGCCGAAAAAGAGTAGTTGCCATAGTATTTTTTGCCATTGGTACCAACCACTTCAACGGTCTGCAATTCTTCGTTGGTGCTTTGCAGCACAATTACATCCAGTTTTAGATCACCAATGCCATTAACGAAGTAAATGCGATTAAAAGTGCTGTAGCCTATGGCACTAATGGTGATGG